>NZ_FMYV01000004.1:0-99632 GCF_900102615.1 Geotoga petraea
GATCATGCTCTCACATCGGCTACCCGTCGTCGGCTTGGTAGGCTTTTACCCTACCAACTACCTGATGGGTCGTAGGCCCCTCTCCCGGCGCTTCTCTGCTTTTATCTCTCGATATTATCCGGTCTTACCTACCGTTTCCAGTAGCTATCCCTGTCCGTGAGGTAGGTCCCTACGTATTACTCACCCGTTCGCCACTGATACTCAAGGAGCAAGCTCCCCTTTCTCCGTTCGACTTGCATGTGTTAGGCGCGCCGCCAGCGTTCACCCTGAGCCAGGATCAAACCCTTCTTCCAGTCCTTTTTCCTGTCTTCTCAGTCACTGACTGTTTCTTACACTTGACATCTTTTCTTTCTTGGCTTGGCCTCTATCCACTTGTCAAAGAGCTTCTTTTCTTTCTTCTTCCTTCGGCTTCGAAAGCCGAAGATAATATTATCACATTATCGCTTGTTTTGTCAATGAACGTATGGTAAATAAAATTACAATTTATTGTTAATCAATTACTTTAAGTGTTTATAATAAGTATTATAAGCAGTATGGTTATCTGATAAATAATAGTAAAGTCAAACTTATGAACAACTGATAAATCGATTTTTTTGATTTTTTCTGATTTTTCTATCATCCTGTATGATAAAACACCTAATATAAATAACACTATTTCTATAAAAAATTCTTTTATATGAAAATCAAGTATAAAAAAAGACGAAATTAAGAATGAGAAAGTAATTATATAGGCATACCAATAATTAAAATTAAATGTTTTATTGAATGATAAATTTTTTAATATCTTATACACAAAAGCACCATATAGAAAATAACCAACATACAAAATATTGTTATTAATTATTAATTCATATTTTATATTGTTTATGATCGATGGATAAATCCCAGTTATCAAAAATAAATTAAGTACTATTAGCACATATAAAGATAAAGGTATTTTTGTTTTTTTTATTTTTTTTATTACTTTTTCTTTGGTGATGGATTTTATTTCGTCAGCTCCCATAAACAAGAATCCTTTTATAAACATATCAGTTATAAAAAAGTAAAAAAATGAATTTGGATTTTGAATTATAACAATTAACATATATGAAGTACTGACCATGGTCGAATATGCCAACATTTTTTTCAAATTTTTTTCAAGGACCATAAATACTCCACCCATTATTGAACTTATGTATGCATAAGTAATAAGCAATTCTCTGTTTTGAGCATTTAAAAGTGGAATTATAAGAAAAATAATTGCCAATCCAAGTTTTACTATTATTCCAGATAATATAGGTGATATTCCATAAACAGCTTCTCCATGGGCATTTTCAAGCCAACCTGAAATAAAGAAAAAGCCAGATTTAATCAAAACCCCCACTATGATAAATTCTAAAGCAAGCTGGGATATATTACCATGATTTATTACATAATTTATGTTTATACTTCCTGTATCTTTATAAATGATCGCAACACCAATAAGATATATTTCAAAAGCTATTGAACTTAAAAACATATATTTCAATGAGGCCCAAATCTTTTTTTCATCTCTATCTAAAGCTATGAGAAGAAAGATCAACATTGAAATTAGCTCTAAATGTACATATATATTAAAAAAATCTCTTGTAGTAAAAAAAGTGTTTAAAGAACCATTCAACATGAACCATAGTAAAATGAATATTTTAGAATATTTTTTATATGATTTGAAAAAAATTATCATAAAAAATATGTTCATTAATATCAATAATAATTTTATTTCAATGTTGAATTCTAACTCAATTCCGTTGAATATATTATTGGAAGATAGATATAGGCTTTGAGGTTTAGAGAATGTTATTATTAATATTGTAAATAAATAATTTACTATTGAAAATTCTTTAGTTTTCTTTGGATATAGATATTGAATTATTCCAATTGAAAACGGGATTAAAGCGGCAAATAAAAACAATTTAGATCATTCCTTTTAGTTCAAATATCATACTTATTAAAACGAAGGTGTATATATAGTATAAATTTTTATCAAAGTCAAAAATTGAAAAATCTTTTTCAAATGATTCTTCTTTGAATATTTTATAAATAACAAACCCAAAAATAAAAAATATGAAACCTATTATAGATTCATAAATATTTTCTGATTGTAAATATAAATTTATGATTATAAGTAATGAAGATAATGGAATTATAATATTGTTCATTTTTTTTGCCTTTTCAGTTATATTCAGATTGCTTATTATTTTTCCAAAAAATATCCCAACTAAAAATATTATTGAATTTAGGAATAATGTATAACCTATATTCTTTTTTAGTAGATATAGTATAGAAGGATAGACTCCTGTGAGATTGAATAATAATATAAATATCATCAAATATGTGTCATATCTAATTATTTTTTCTTTCATATTTTTTATATAGATAATGTTTTTTTCTGTGAAGATTTTATCTATTAAAATAAATATAATACCTTTTGTTATCATATGGTATATAAAAAAATATACAAATAAATCTCTGGAAAAAATTATTATAAGTAATCCATAACTAACCTGTGACATTGTTGATACAGCAAAAACTTTTTTAATTTTTTTCTGGAAAATGAGATATAAATAGCTTAAAAAAAGGGTTATCAATGCAAAAATTGTTAAATAATTTTTTATTCCATCATTCATCGTAGGATACAATAAAAAGATCAACCATAGCCCCATCTTTTCTACAACACCAGTTAATATTGCAGATATTCCAGGGACAGAATGAGTTTGTACATCTAAAACCCAACCAGATAAAAAGAAAACACCTGATTTTATCAATAGGCTAGTTATTAGAAATGTATGAAAAAATAATGGTTTTTCAAAGCTAAGATTTTCTATCAAATTTAATGTACCTGTATTTGAATATAGTATCGCAATAGCTATCAAATAAAAATTCAAGGCTATACTGGAAAAGATCATATATTTTAAAGAGGCCCAGACTTTTTTTACCTCTCTATCAAAAGCAACTAACAAGAATAGGGACATTGATATTAGTTCAAGACTGACATAAATATTAAAATAATCTCTACTTAAAAAGAAGTTTATTATTGCTCCATTTAAAATCATAAAAATCATTAAAAAATACTTTTCTTTTTTTAAGAAGAATATTGTGTATGTTAAAAAAGAGAGCAAGAAAAAAAATACAAGTATTAATTTATTCTCATATTCTAGAACATGTTGAATACCTATATTTCTTCCATAATCTCCCAAAACAAAAGATTGATATTTCGAAAATATCAATAACATAAAAGTAGAGATATAAGTTAAATTTATTAGAAAATATTTATGTTTATATAAGAAAAAAAGAGATATGGAAGTTGAAAAAAATATTAATGGAGTAAGAATAAAAAAATTCATTTTATTTTTCTTTCGATTTCGTCTATCTGATAAGTCTTTATCTTACTAGATAAAATCATTAAGAAAACCAACATCAAGGATAGGTTTGCAAAACCTATAACAATAACAGTCAAGAGAAATGAATGTATTAATGGATCAGAATAAGTTTCAATCCCTGGAGTTATTATTGGAGAATGGCCATTATAAGATATTGTTATAAAGAGTAGAACAACTCCGGATTGTATTGTTCCTAAGTTTAAAAGTTTTAGTATCATATCTTTTTGGTTAATAACTCCAAAAAGACCTATTATGAAAACTAAGAATGAAAGGATTTGATATAAACTCATAATAACCCCCTGTGTTTTATAAATTTATATAAAATTGTCCATGTACCTGCAAATACTTCAAAACCTATAACAAAATTGAGTAAAATTGCCGATCCACCACTCAATAGTTCTCCAGTTTTACCTGTAAAAGGGAAATTTGCGAAGAAAGCATCCCCCCATAAAACACCCATTATCCCGTATATTATTATAAATAACGGAGATAATATTTTAAATTTTTCTATTTTGGATTTTTTAAAAATGTCTTCTATTTCGTCCATGGGTTTCACAAAAGATACTCCTATTAATCCTGTACCCATCATAACTCCTGCCGCAAAACCACCACCAGGCCCCAAATGCCCTGTTAAAGCTATATATAGTGAAATCATTACTATTATTTGGAAGAGTATAGGCGTCATTATTTGTATTACAGGAGAAGATACTATTGTATCTTCTCCTTTATATTCTGGAAGTTTTTCCATGTAAAAAGACACCCCAATTATAGCTATTGTAAATACCAACACTTCAAAGAATGTATCAAACAGCCTAAAATCTAAAACTATAGACGAAACCATGTTTTGAGAACCATTCTCTCTTGTTATCAGCTCAGGTGTAAAAGAGGAAGTAGAACTTCCAAAATCTACATTTAATACAAAAAGAAAAAAAATAGAAGTCAACAAAATAATAGAAAGAATTTTTCTTATCATCCTATATACCTCCTAATCATTTCTTGATATTCTTCTTGACTATTCTTTTTTAAATCATCGATAAATTCATCAAATTCTTCTTTCAAAAATTCATTCTTTGAGTTAAAAACAAATTTATAACCAGACGTTTTATATTCTCCTATTTCATTATTCTCAAATGTCTTTCCTAAATATAATAAATATTTATATCTTATAAGATCTATTAGGAAGTCATCATTGAAATTCTCTAAATCATTTTTCATATCTTTGTCATCTTCAAATAAACCATATGAAGATATTTTTGGGTTTCCTACAGATAATATCTTAGTTGGCAAAATTTCTTTTGATGTAATTATATTCTTTTCACCTGTGTTAGTATGTCCACCTATTAAAACATCTCCATCTTTTTCTAATTTTTCTATAGCTTCATTCTCTTCAACTTGAATATATTCAACCTCTAAACCTTTTAATTCAACAAATTTATCAATAATATAAAACTCGAACCCTGTTAAAGTATTTTGTTTTTTTTCCACTAAATAAGGAGTTAAAACGTAATATACTTTTATTTTACCAACTTTTTTCATTGCAATGAGATATATGAAAAAAATAAATGCAGCTCCAACTGTTATTTCAACAATTGCAACATCTGGAGCGTTTAGAATAAAAAAAATAGCTGACAATGCAGCTCCAAAAATCCCGTATGCTAACAGCGCATTTATGTGATTTTTGATTAATGATATGTATAAAGCAACCACCACTATTACTGTCATTAGAAAATAGTTAAATATCATCATTTTTTCTTTCCGCCTACTTTTATGTCACTTCTTGAAGCTCCCCATGCAAGAATATGTGAAATAACAGGTTCAATTATAAGTATTAATAAAGCTATCAATACTAGTTTTCCTATATTATCTGGGCTTTTTATCATAAATGAAAGGAGTATTGTAAATATTCCAATAGTATCAGCTATTCCAGCTGATTGAACCCTTGTGTAAAAATCTTTCATAGTTAACATACCTATACTACCTATAAAGAAGAAAAAAATTCCAATATAAAATAAAATATCTGATATCATTTTTTTACCTTCCCTTCTCTAAAAATTTAGTGGCAATTAAAACTCCCCAAACATTCAAAAGTGAGAAAATAATAATCATATCAAGCAAAAAAAATTGATCAGTATAGAAAATATATAATAACATTATAACTGTAATTTTTGAAGAAAATGAGGTGTATGCCAAAAGCCTTTCCCATTGATTTGGGCCCATAAATAATTTTATTAAAGTTAGAAAAAAAGGAATGATTATCAAAATTTGATTTAAAACATAGTTATTCAAATAGATCACCTTCCCAAACTCCTTTAGATGAATGAGCTTTTTCAGGAGTATTCTCTACTCTATGTATTATCAAATTATCGTTATCATCATCAACATCAACGAACAATGTTTTTGGAGTTAATGTTATAGCGTCTGCTATCGCTACTTTTTCTACATCTGTTTTTCCTTTTAGATCAATAAAAGTTAATCCTGAGTAATGTTTTTTAAAAATTAAAGGTATAAATTGAAATGCCGTTTTATACATGTTCAAAATAGAACCAATGGTAGAAATCAAAATTTCTACCATGCCTTTTATTTTTCTTTCAAAGAAAATCCCAGTTATTAAATTTGATAAAACCACAAAAAAGATTCCAATTATTATTGAAAAATCAGAGAAATCTCCAATTAATACCATCCAAATAAAAAACAGAAAAATATAAATCATTTTTTTTCAAAGACCTCTTTGATTTTTAATAACGTAATATTTTTCAATTCTTCGAGAGGTTTATCCGAAGAGAACCCTGCAGCTCTTGGGTGGCCTCCTCCTCCCATTTCAAAGGCTATTTTTGAAACATCAAACCATTCCTTTGACCTCATAGAAACATGAAAAACTCCTTTTTCATGTTCATTGAACATAACTGCAACCTCAACACCCTTTAATGATCTTAAATCCCCAACAAAAGGAGGGATATCTTTTGGTAAAATATTGTATTTTTCAATCATATCCAGCTTCACATGAGATATAACGATTTTATTATCGTTATAAAATTCCATTTCATCTATCACGTCTTTTAACAACAGTAAATTTTCAATAGGTTTATTTTCTAAAACTGAGTTAGTTATTTTGCTAAGTTCTGCGCCTTTTTCGATCAAATCTGCCGCGTCTCTAAAAACTTTTTGATCGGTATTTGAATATCTAAAGAACCCTGTATCTGTTGCTATTCCAGTCAAATTCATTGTAGCTAACTCAGAATTATATTTCACATCTAATCCTTCTAAAACTTCTTTTACCATTTGAGCTGTTGATGCATAACTTGGATCTATCCAATTAATGTTCCCAAAGTTTGTATTAGTAGCGTGATGATCAATAACAATTACTCTTCTATATTCAAAAAGTTCTTGTACTCTTCCTACTCTGTCAGGAGAAGAAGCGTCTACAATTATTATCAAGTCTGAAGGATTTTTTTTAGCGCAATCAAAATCTCTTATGTATTTTTTAACGAATTTGAATTCTTCGAGATACTCAGGGATTTCATCATCTATTATTCCAACTGTTTTTTTCCCATACATAGTTAAACCATATGTCAAAGACGATACAGAGCTAATGTCATCTCCATCAGGCATTATATGCCCAGCAATCATTATAGTATCTGCTTTTTTGATTTCTTCTATAATTTTATCTCTCATTTTACCCTCCTTAAAACATTTTCAAGGCTATCTTCACAACATTTTCAAATTTAGGCTTTATCCTATCTGTAACTTTCATCACATCTTCATGATTTAAAGGTTCTGGCAGTATTCCAGCTGCCATATTTGTACATGCAGAAAACGAAACAACCCTAATCCCTGCATGATTTGCCGCAATAACTTCTGGCATTGTAGACATTCCTACTAAATCGGCTTGAAATTTTTCAGCCATTTTGATTTCAGCTGGTGTTTCGTATGTTGGCCCTAAAAACCAGGCGTATGTACCTTTCTTAATTTTTATATCTATATTAGAGGCTTGTTCAATAATAGAATCCAGCCATTTTTTATCTACAGGATTTGCCATTGGAACAAATCTTGGCCCTAATTCTTCATAATTTGGACCGATCAAAGGATTTTTCATTGAAAGGTTTATATAATCAATATTTGCAACTATGTCTCCAGGACTATATGTTCTGTTTATACCCCCTGCAGCATTTGTTAATATCAAACCTTTAACTCCCAGTTCTTTCATTATGTATATAGGAAAGGATATTTTTTTTATATTTATTCCTTCATAAGCATGAAATCTACCTTTTAATGCTATAACTGGGATACCCTCCAAATTACCTATCACCATTTTCCCTTCGTGGCCTTTCACAGTTGAACTTGGGAAAAAAGGAATATCCTCATATTTAATTTCTTTTGAATTTTCTACTTTGTCTGCAAGATAGCCCAAACCTGATCCCAAAATCAATCCTATTAAAGGTTTTTCATCTGTTTGGTTTTTAATATACTCTACAGCTTTTTTTACTTTAGATAGCATTTTTTCTATCCTCCTATTCTACAATAATGAATTTTGCATTCTCTTTTTCAATCAAAATATTTTTCCCTTTTAAATAAAGTTCAATATAATTATCTTTAATTTTATTCAATATGAGAGATAATCCTGGATAAATTCCAAGTTTTAGAAGTTGTTGTTTTTTATCTTCACTTCCAGATAAACTAATTATTTTTATCTCTTCTCCTTCTTCTACCTCTTCAAGAGTGGTCCTAAAAACATGAGGCATTTCATTTGAGTATTTTTTGATAAACTGTTTCATCTTTGTATATTCTATAGGATTCCTTTTTATGAAAAGCATCATCGCCTCTAATGAAGTAAAAAAATCTTTTGTCATGTGATGCTCTATACCACATGATAATTTATAAGATTCTTCTTTGGAAAGATTAAGTATATTGACAAAAAAGTCTATCAATGTAATATATTTTCTGTATACCCTCTCAGCATAGGCAAGTCCTTTTTCATTTAGATTTATATATCCATATTTTTCATGTGTAATCATTCCGGATTTTTCAAGTCTTTTAATAGCTTCAACAGTAGATGCATCCCTAACATCAAGCATTTTTGAAATATCTTTTATTCTCGGTATTTTTCCATCAATATGTAATATATAAATTGCTCTTAAATAGTTTTCAAGACTTTCTGACATGTTTTTCATTTTTATTGCTCCTTATAAAACTTTTAAAATGTAGCTCTTCTCAGAAGCTAAATCAACAACAATTTGATTTCCAATCTGAAGTAAAGGCTGTAATTCATTATCTTTTTTACTTGCTATTACTGTAGCTATTCTATAATCACTTAAAAGAACTTTGGTGCCTGGAGGATATATACCAAAAACCTTAACAAATGCAGATACACAATCAGGATCAAACATTTTTGTAGAATTTTGAATTATATGAGAAACCGCTTTGTAGTTATTCCAACACCCCTTATAACTTCTTTTAGATGTTAAAGCATCATATACATCTGCAATAGCTATTATTCTTCCAAAAATAGGAATTTCTTCTTCTTTTAGACGGCTTAAATACCCTCTTCCATCGAATCTTTCATGATGATAAAGAATACCAGAAATTATGTTTTCATCATCTATACCTTGTTCATAGCAAATTTCTTTGCCGTATTTCACGTGATTTTTTATTTGCTCAAATTCCTCTTTAGTTAATCCTCTTGGAGCATTTATGAGGTTAATATCTATTTTTGATTTTCCAATATCATGTAGTAAAGCAGATAAAGAAACTTTTTTTACAAGAAAATTATCAAAACCCATTGCTTTTGTGATTAAAGTAGCCACTATAGAAACATTTAAAGAATGAGTATAAGTGTATTCGTCAAAATTTTGTAATTTTTTCAACGGTATGTATATTACATCATCATCAAAATTATCTATAATCGATTCAGCTATATCTTGTGAAACATCTATAAATTGGTCTTTATCAATTTTTTGTTTTTCGTATAAACTACTCCAAAATTCTTTTACTTTGTTATATGATTGCTCTACAAGTTCATTTCTCAAAACAGCGTATTCAATTGCACTGTTTTTTATAATTGGTATAACAAAAATTCCCTTTTTTAAAAGGTTTTCTTTTATTTTTTCTGTTATGATAATCCCTTTTGATAATTTTAACTCAGGGATGTTCGCATTTAAAATATATTTCCAAGGCTCTATTTTATCTACTGATACAAAGAGATTCAAGATTTAATAACTTCTTTTATATATATACCAGAATTAGAACCGGTTTCAACAATTTCTCCATCTACGTTGACAATGGGAAAAACAGATGCCTTCCCTTTTTTAACAACTGTGGCAACATCACCGTTATTAAGTAAAACCTGTGTACCGGTGGGATATAACCCTGTTATTGAGAATAAAGTACTTACATAATAAGGGTCAAACATTTTTCCTGATTGTTTAAGAAGGTAACTAATAGCTTCATATGGAGTTTGCTCTGATTCGATTAACGCGTCGTAAGCATCTCCTATTTGCAAAATCCTAACCAACGGATTTATTTGGTCTCCCTTTTTTTTCATCAATATTCCTGTACCATCAAATCTTTCATGATGATTAAAAACGGCATCTATGACTTCTTTAGATATCTTATCCTTCATGTTTTTTAATGCGTTATATCCAGATATAACATGAGATTTCACTATTTTATCGTCGATATGCCCGTAATCGAAGATCACCCTTTCTCCAATTAAACTGTAACCAATGTCATGTAAAAGACTTGCTTTCAATAACTGATTTGTAAAAACAAAAGGCATATTCAATTTTACTGATATAATAGAAGAAATAATCGCGGTATTTATACTATGAGCAGACAATGCTTCCGAACCTATGTTATGGAAAAGATTTAACACAACATCTTCTTTTTCTAAAAAGGATTTGTAAATGTCTTCGGAAATCTGGTTTAGTTGTTCGTCACTTTGATCAAGTTTTGTTATATCAATTACTTTTTCAAACTGATCAGACCATTTTTTATATTTTTTATTGGGCACTACAGGAGGTAGTTCAGGAAATTGTATGTTGATTTTGCTTTCCATTGTAAAATCTTCTTCATCGTACACGAAAACTTCCTTTACACCATATTTTTTTAATTTATCAATGTCTTTCGCAGTTAACACATTTCCCTCAGATAATAAAATTATTGAATTTCTAGCAATATCTTCTGCTATTACCATACCTGGATTAACATCAGATATATATATTTTTTTCATAGTAAGCCCCCTTTATTATTTTTCCGGGTTCAACTCAGATACGAATTTATTATTACTAAAAATACCTTTCGATACTCTTACGACATCTTCTAAAGAAACTTCTTCAATTTTTTTTACTATTTCATCTATATTAACAATTTTACCATATGTCAAATATAAATCTAATATCTTCATACCATACGCCATGTTTGTTTCTATATCAATTGTCATTTTACCTATAAGTCTTTGTTTCCCATAATTCACCCAGTCTTCTAAATCTTCGCGTTTATAAATCTCTTTTGTAATTTCATCGATTTTTTCTTTATATTTTTCAACATTCTCATCAGATGTTGCCGCATATATCATAAATAAACCACTGTCATTATAAGAATTGTAATCAGAAGCTACTTCATATACTAAACCAGCTTCTTCTCTAATGTTGGTAAAAAGCAGCGAACTCATCCCACTACCCATCATGGTATTCAACACAAGTGTTGCATAATAGTCTTTACTATATTTTGGTGGAGCTTCGTAAGCATAAACTAAGTAGTTTTGAGATAGATCTTTTTTCTTTTTTACTACATTTATCTCTTCTTTTGATATATTTGGGCTTAAAATTTTGTTTGGCTCTTTTGAATCTCTGTTAATTTCCATTGATTCTAAGTATCTAATTACTTCCTCTTCATCAAAATTCCCTACTATTGAAACTATTGTGTTTGCAGGAATAAAGTTTTTTGAATAATGCTCTCTAAGGGTTTTTTCATCCATATTTTTAACTGTATCTCTATAACCTATTATAGGTCTACCAAAATTTTCATCATACACATTTTTGAAAAGATTTTCAAAAATTTGATCAACTGGATCATCTTCGTACATTGCAATTTCTTCTAATATAACTTTCTTCTCTTTTTCTATATCGTCTTTTTCAAGAGAAGCATTGAATGTTAAGTCTGATAGGATTTCAATAGCTATGTTTATATTTCTACTCGGAACCTTAGAATAAAAAAGAGTGAGATTTCTTGCTGTGAAGGCGTTTAATGAACCTCCAACTTCTTCTAAAGGCTTTTTGATTTCTTTTATATTTCTTGTTTTAGTTTTTCTAAAAACGGTGTGCTCAATAAAATGAGACACACCGGCAATATTATTTTCTTCATGAACAGAACCAGATTTTACACAAAAAGATACGGAGGCACTTCTCATTGTCTTCCTTTTCAACAATAAAAGAGTTAATCCATTTTTTAATTTATTTACTTTAAACAATCTTATTGACCTCCATCCTTTTCTTCTTTTGGTTCTTCTAATAATTCTAATTGGAATTTACCTGGTCCTTCAACTTTTAAAACTTTTACCTGTACTTTTTGCCCAAGTTTAAATTCAGTTGGCTTAGGTTTCATATTAGAAGCATGCAATAATCCTGTTTTACCTGGCAAAACTTCTACAAATAATCCATATTTTTCTATTCTTGTTACCTTACCTTCAAATATATTTCCTCTTTCAACATCAGTGGTAAGATTTTTTATATGATTAATTGCTTGATCAATTTTATCAGTGTCAAAACCTGTTACCTTTACCAATCCACTGTCATCTATAAATACTTCTACTGTGTAATTTTCCATTATTTTTTTGATAACTTCTCCACCACGACCAATTACGTCTCCAATTTTCTTTTGAGGAATTTGAACAGTTTTTATTTTTGGTACAAATTTTGAAACTTCTTTTTTAGGTTCAGGAATAGCATCATACATTAAATCTAAAATATGATTTCTTGCAATTTTGGCTTTTTCTAAAGCCACTTTCATTATTTCTCTGGTGACTTTATCAACTTTAACGTCCATTTGGAAAGCTGTTATTCCTTCTCTTGTTCCAGTTACTTTGAAATCCATATCCCCTAAATGGTCTTCAATTCCTAAGATGTCTGTTAGAACAACATTTTTATCCTCTTCAAATATCAACCCCATTGCTATACCAGCAACATGTTTCTTTAAAGGTACTCCAGCATCCATCATAGCTAATGAAGCAGAACATACAGAAGCCATTGATGAAGAACCGTTAGATTCTAATATTTCAGAAACCATTCTGATTGTGTATGGGAATTCTTCTTCACTTGGAATTAAATTTTTGTGCGCTCTTTCAGCTAAGTGTCCATGCCCAATTTCCCTTCTTCCTGGTCCTCTTAATGGCTTTGATTCACCTGTTGCATATGGTGGGAAATTATAATGCAACATAAATCTTTTATCTTCATCAGAAAAAATAGTATCTACCATTTGCACATCCATTGGAGCTCCCAAGGTGACAATACCAAGTGATTGTGTTTCACCTCTTGTGAATAAAGCTGAACCATGAACTCTGTTAATAAGGCCTGTCTCACATTCAATGGGTCTTATTTCATCTACTCCTCTTCCATCAGCCCTTCTGTTTTCATCAAGGATAGATCTTCTCATTGTATTTTTAAAAATTTCTTCATATTTTTCGTTTAAGAAACCTTTTTTCTCGTTATAGAAAGATTCTGACCATTTATCTAAATATTCTTCTTCAAATTTTTCGAAAATTGATTTTTTATATTCAGCTAAATTTTTATCTTTATTTTTCTTTCCATCAACTAACAATCTTTTAATTATTTCTTCCTCATCTATTAGTTTTTCAAAATCGTTTAAAAATTCTTCTGGACATTCTGGTTCTTCAACCTCCCATTTTTCAATGTTGAAATCTTTTATAATTTCTTCTTCAAATTTTATAATTTCCTTTATGGCATCATGTGCAAACATCAAAGCATCCACCATTTCATCTTCAGTAACTTCTAAAGATTCGCCTTCAACCATGGTTACTGCTTCGTTTGTTCCTGCTACGATTATATCCATTTTTGATTTTTCTAATTCTTCTTGAGTTGGAAATACAACATATTTCCCATCCACATAACCAACTCTTACGCCTGCTACAACCCCATTAAAAGGAATTGGTGATAAGTTTAGTGCTAATGATGCTCCAGTAATACTCCAAGTTTCAATGCTGTCATCACTTAACATTGCAAAAACTGTAGATATCACTTGAATCTCATTGTGAAAATTCTTTGGAAATAAAGGTCTAATAGGTCTATCTATTAATCTTGAAGATAATATTGCTTCTTCACTTGGCCTTCCTTCTCTTTTAACAAATCCTCCTGGGATCTTACCTACAGCATAGAATTTTTCTTTGAAATCTACTGTTAAAGGTAAGAAATCTGTACCTGGTTTTGGCTTTTCACTCGCATTTGCAGTTACTAAAATTGTCGATTCGTTGAAATTTAATACAACTGAACCCAATGATTGTTTTGCCATTTTACCGTGTTCAATAGATAATTTTCTTCCGAAAATTTCTTTTTCCCATTTTTTCATTTAATTTTCACCTCTTAATTAATATCTATTCTTATATATTCTACCATAATTAGCAGTATTTATTAAAATAAAGCGGGGCTTTTAGCCCCGCTTTAAAAATTATCCTCTTATTCCAAGTTTTTTAATTAATTCTTGATATAACTCTGGTTTTCCTTTTTTCAAGTATTTTAACATCTTTCTTCTTTTACCAACCATTGACATTAAACCTCTTCTTGAATGGAAATCTTTTGGGTGTTTTTTTAAATGTTCGGTAATGTGTTTGATTCTTGCAGAAAGTAAAGCCACTTGTACTTCTACTGACCCCGTGTCTTTTTCGTTAATTTGAAATTCTTCAACGATTCCTTTTGTCACATCATTTTCTAATCCTCTTGACATATTGTTTCCTCCTAAATTCATATTCCTAAAACTAAGTAATGGGTAAATCCCAAAACTGAGTAATAGGTAATTTTATTATATTATAATAATAGTAAATTGTCAATAAAATGTATGTTATAATTTATTAAAAAACGGAGGTATTTATAATGGCTTTATCAGTTTTCACATTTTTATTCAAAGATTTTGAATTTTTTAAATTAGCTTATGATATTAGGAATGAAGTTTTTATAAAAGAACAAAAAGTTCCAGTAGAAGAAGAATTAGATGGGCTTGATCCTGCTTGCATTCATTTTTTAGGGCTATATGAAAACACCCCTGTTGCTACTGCAAGAGTACGTTATATAGATAAAGATACATGGAAAGTAGAAAGAGTTGCAGTTATCAAAGAACAAAGGAGTAAAGGTTTTGGAAAAGAAATCATGGAAAACATTGAAAATGAGGCTGGCAAAAAGAAAGTTTCAAAATTGATTTTGAACTCACAAAAAAACGCTATCGATTTCTACAAATCTTTAGGTTTTGAATCTTTATCTGACGAATTTTTCTATGAAGCTGGAATACCACATGTGCAAATGGAAAAAATATTAAAAGAAAGCCAAAATTAATTGGCTTTCTTTTTTTATGAATTTTTCAACATTATCTCAGCTTTTTTTGCATTGGCATAAACAGTAAATCCACCATTAAGATTTTTTACTTTGAATCCGTTCAATTTCAATATTCTGTATGCAAAATAACCTCTCATTCCAAGTGTACAGTATGTTATATATGTTTTATTTTTATCTAAAGTATCTAATTTTTCTCTCAACTTTGGGAAAGGAATATTTATTTCATTTTTTAACCCAATTATGTTTTTCTCGTTTATTTCATCTCGATTTCTCACATCTATCAAAACAAAATTTTCTAAATCTTCTAACTCATTCCATTCTATTGTTTCAATCTCTCCATTCAAAATATTTTCTCCAACGTATCCAGCTACATTTAAAGGATCTTTTGCTGATCCAAAAGGAGGTGCATAAGCAAAATCTATATCTGTTAAATCACTAACTGTCATGTTACCGCTAATCGCAGTGGCAAGAACATCAATTCTTTTATCTACTCCGTTTTTTCCAACGACTTGTCCACCAAGTATTTTCCCATCTTTTTTGAAAAGTAGCTTTGTTGTTAAAAGTGATGCGCCAGGATAATAACCAGCATGGTTTTTAGAATTTGTAATCGAGGATATATAGTCTATTCCCATAGCTTGTAATTGTTTTTCATTCAATCCTGTAGAACCAATTGCCATTTCAAATACTTTCGCAATAGATGTACCAATACTGCCTTTATACTCTTCACTGTTATTTTTAATAATGTTATTTGCAACTATCCTTGCTTGTTTGTTTGCTGGTGCTGCTAAAGGAATATTTGTTTTTTCTCCGCTTATAAGATGTTGTATTTCAACAGCGTCCCCAATAGCAAAGATATTCTTATCTGAAGTCCTCATATGCCTATCAACAGTTATACCTTTTCTACCTATCTTTAACCCAGCTTCAATGGCTAATTTTATTTCTCCTCTAACTCCAATTGACAAAATGACTAATTCGGTCTTTATCTCTTTATGGTTGGAAAGTTTCACAATAAATTCTTTATCGCCTTCTATTTTTTCTATGGCATTTCCCATTATTAGATTAACCCCGTGTTCTTTCATATGATTTTGAATTATTGAAGCAATTTCAAAATCAACTGTATTCATTATTTGATCAGCCGTTTCAATTAATGAAACTCGAATACCTCTTTCCGTCAAGTTTTCAGCCATTTCTACACCAATAAAACCTCCACCAGCGACAACCGCATTTTTAACCTCATTTTCTTCTATATAATTAATTATTTTATCCATGTCATTAACATTTCTTAATGTCTTGACCCCTTCTTTGTCAAATCCTTCAACAGGTGGTACAAATGGATTTGCTCCAGGGGATAAAATCAAGTAATCATAATCTAAATTATAATCTTCCATATTTTTTCTATCTCTAACCAATATTTTTTTATTTTCTCTATCTATTGATAAAGCTTCTGTATGGTTTCTGACTTCGACATTTATCTTTTTTAAAAATGATTCAGGGGTTTCTAACAATAACTCTTCTCTTGATTCAATAGTTCCTCCTATGTGGTAAGGTAACCCACAATTAGCAAAACTAATATATTCTCCTCTTTCTATAACTATTATCTCAGCATCTTCTGACAATCTTCTTAATCTTGCCGCCGCAGTAGCACCACCTGCTACTCCTCCAACTATAACTATTTTCATTCTTTCACCTCTTCTAATAATTTATTTTCAATTTTATCTTTTAAAAAATTCAATTTATTCTTAATTTTTTTAAGATCATCTTGGCCGTTCCAATCTGCAAAAGAAAATAATTTGATTAATTCGTTAATTGCTTCCCTAAATTCTACTGAAACATTGGCACAATTACATTCAGATATAAGCTTTATTTTATTGAAATAATCATTAACTTGATCACTATTATTAAGTTTGTCTATATACTTTTTACCTTTTGATGTTAGAAAATATTCTTTTTTTCTTCCATTAATTTCAAAGTCTATTATTTTTCTATCTTTCAGATCTTTTAACTTGGGATAAATAGATCCCGTAGATATTATGATATTTTTATCTTTTGAACTTTTAATTAAATCGTATCCTGAGGCTTTCCCTTTTTTTGATAAAAATTTCAGTATGTATGTTTCCACTATACTTTTCTTATTCATTTTTTACCCCCCCTATTGTGAAAAAATTCTCATTATAAATATATCAAAATCGATACATCAAAATCGATAATATTTTCTCATAAAAAAAATAACTGTTAATAACCTAACAGTTAATTTATTTTTACCTATTATTACAGTTAATAATAATTAATTCACAAATTTTTAAAAGCCCCAAATTTGGGGCTTTTAAAAGTCATTCATAAAGTGTTAGATATTAGATATCCATGAGCTGCAGCATAAGTAATTGATCTTGTCCAACCAGAAGAATCCCCTATTATTTTGAGGTTATCAAATAAGCTATTGTCCACTTTATTTCCATAAAATTTCGCTTCTACACCATATAAAAGATTATCTGGATAAGTTATTCCCGGAATCACTTCATTTAGCCTTTCCATAAAATCAATTATAGACTCAACAGTTTTTCTTGGAAAGACCAAATTTAAGTCGCCCAAAATATAAGAATCATCTGATAGTGTTGGTTCAACTCTTCCTACCTTTTTAGTTCTATTAGAATTATAAAAATCTTCATAAGTTTGGAGAATTACCTTTTCTCCACCAGATAAAATGTTAGATAACTTAGAAATATATGAGCCATAACCTATTGGGTCATTAAATGGTTGTGTGAACGAATGAGTTACTAATATCGCAAAATTCGTATTTTTAGTTTTTTTATTCGCCTTTGCGTGACCATTCACAGTTACGAAATCATCGTATTTCTCTAACGTGACTTCTCCTGAAGGGTTATTACAAAATGTTCTTACGGTATATCCAGTTTTGGTTTTCAATCTTAACTTAAATTCATACATTTTATCGTTTAGTTCTTGAACAACATGATCTGGAAGTTCGAATCTCACCCCCAAATCTACCTTATTGTTTGATAAAACTATTTTAGGCTCTTGTGCAATCAAAGATTTAACAAGCTTGTGTCCCCTTCTTCCAACTGCCAAAATTAGGTGATCATAATTTTTGTTTATGTTGTTTATAGTATAATGGCTTTCGAATTTATTGATCTTTTCTATTTTTGAGTTAAAATGAAAATTTATATTTTCTTCTTTTTCAAAATCCTGGTATATTTTTTTAACTGTGTCAGCTAATGCATCGGTCCCAATATGAAAAAATTCCGATTTTACTGGTTCAAAACCTTCATTATAAAACTTTTTAAAGAGATCTTCATCATCAAAAGATAATCCATGTTCTATATCTTTCTTATAAACCTTTTTCCCGTTTTCATAACTTATCATATCAGCCTTTTCAAGAAAAAATTCTACAATTTCTCTCTGAATATTAGTCGGTATTTCTAAATCTCCACCCATATTTTTTGATATGAATAATTTCCCATCGTATTTTAGACCACCAAATCCAGAATTTTCAATATCTCTTCCCATTTCATAAACGTCTACTTCATAATCTTTAATATTACCATTATCTATCATCCCTTTTAAAAACCCAATAGCTGCCGCACCAAATCCAATCAAAGCAACTTTTTTCATAAAAAACACCTCCGAGAAGATTTAAAAACACAAAAGATTATACCATATATAAAAACTTTTAATAAGTTTTTAAATTAATTTGTTATAATGTAATTAAATGATAAAAGGGGGGATTTTTAATGAAAAAACTCACATTTTTAATGGTTTTAACTATTTCATTTTTAGCTTTTTCAAATCCTTTGAGTCTGATTTTTAAAGATGCGATAGTGAATTTTGAAGAAATGAAACCAGGAGATCACATAATGTCAGAAGATGAAAATATTTTATGGGTGGAAGGTAGTGAAAAATGGAGTATTAAAACAAATAAATACAACTTCAGTTTTAATTTAGTGGATTTAGATCAATTTACAGGTGAAATAAAAGAAATTGAAGATAATATTTTTGAAGTGGTTGATAGCAACAAAATATTGTTCTACAACTCTAATCTTGGAAAATGGGCCACTACAGATAAAAAAAACTTTCCATTTATAAAAAATTCTAAACATTTGTCTATTTACGCAAAGCAAAATGTTTTAGTTGCAACATATAAAAAGGCTAGTTGGAGTATGATTTATGAATTATACCCCGATGGAAAATTCACAAAAAATGTTGAAATATCGGGTGCAGAAACTCTTGAAAATTCGAGAGTTTATTTGATTAACGATTACCTTCAAGAAAATATCCAGAATTTTAGCTTGATGACAAGAAACATAGCAGCAGAATCAAAATCTTATGATTTCCAGGAAGACATAGTTCAAAATATTTATACACTCGATTTAGGTAATTTAGATATAAATTCTGACAAATCTGTCATAAATATAGATACAAGAAAAATTCTTCTTTTTGAGGATTACCTTGAAATACCACTTCCCTATACAACTCAAAATGCCAATCCTTACATAATTCGTCATATAGAGAACACTAAAGAAAACGGCCTGGGTATAGAAATACCACAAGGTAAATTGTGGATTAACGAAAAATTTGATAATGAAACTGTTCCATTAAACAAAATCAACATAGATTCCTATTCGATCGGTGAATCAATTGTGCTAAACATGGATAAAAGTTGGAACTTTTACTATTCCAATAACATTATTTCAGATGTAAAAATAAATAATGAAACAAGGATGACTCAAAGAAATATCAACTTAACAAACCACTCGGATGATTACAAATGGGTATTGATTTCTGAAAAATCGGCTAATATACAGTTGGATGATTACTCTGTGAATGATGATTACGATACGCTAATAAACGATTCTAAAAAAGGTGAAATAAATATTAAGATCAAGATGAACCCCAACTCAAGTATTTCAGTAGACCTCATATATAAAAAATGATTATAAATAGCCCTTGATTAATTCAAGGGCTTTAATTTATTTTCTTTATTAAATCAAAAGCTTTTTCAAGATTATCAATTTTATATAGATTAGAATCAAGTTCTTTTATATCAGAAGCTCCAAACCCTTTAACAGGTGAAAACTCAGAGTTAAAAAGTTTTGATATTTCTATTTCTCTATACTTTCCGTCTGGAATTAGAACCACTCTTATAACTTCTCCGTTTTCAAGTAAATTATCTATATGCCAATGCTTTTTGTATTTTCCCTCTTTATAAGAAATATGTCTTCCAACTCTTTGATGTAAGTTTTTTAAAGCTGATCCTACATAAACGTATATCCCTCTCTTGATCTTGAACAATTTTTTCGATGTTCTGAAAGAAAAATCTCTTTCAATTTTTATATATAATATATAAGTACCTTTGTTCATTTCATTCACTCGTTTTCTATAAAGTTTATGGCCCACCTTGCAATATTTCTTCTAAACAATATAGATGATTTATGGCCCGCTGGAAAAACTTTCTTTTTAGCGTTCGGAAACATTTCATATAAATCTTCAGACGCCCTCTTTGGAATTATTTTATCATACTTACCTTGGATATATAAAACTTTATTTTCCACAAACGGGGCAAAAGACAATGGATCATATGCATAACAAGGTATCGGCGATTTCGTGAAAATATCATCCACACTGTTGAAATTATCTTTGACAAATTTTTGTGCATCGCTTCTAAAATTTTTGGCACAAAATTCCTCTCCATTACACCCATAAGCGTTACCTTTTGTTCTATATTCTTCTCTAACTTTATCTGTGTAAGGAGAATGAAAGTTAATCCATCTCCAGTTCCCTCCAGTTATAGTTAATATACCCTTATTTATTCTATCATCCAAAGCTAAAACTAAAGTCCCGATAATTCCTCCAAAAGACACTCCCATCAAGTGAAGTTTATTATTATCAAAACCATCAAAATTAGAGATATAATCAATAGTTTTTCTTATATCCTTTACAGCATTATGAAATAATTGGATACATTTGTCTGGTTCTGCAGAATAAAAAGGCTCTCCATCTATCAGATCAGAATTTTTTCTTTTATAGTGGTAAGGCAAGATAGTCATTGTTGTTCTGTATCCTTTTTTACTAAAATATTCCGCGTACCATTGAAGATATTTAATATTATTTGGGCCTATACCATGAATAAAAACTATGTCCCCTTTTAAACTTTTTTTATTTTCAAATACTCTAAAAATCATGTTTTCATTCTCTTTATGAAACTTTTCTTCATATGGCGCTTTTATTGTATATTCTGTATATTTTTCTTTGACTTCTTTTTTTACTTCATTTATTTTTTTATCATATTCATAAATCATTTAAACATCTCTACCTTTCTGGTTTTAATTTTCTTCAATATTTTACTATTAACGTTTTACATTATTTTAAAAAAATTATATATTTTTTCTGATATAATTTTAAAAATACCACACATAGGTATAAGGAGGTCGTGAATTATGCAACATACTAAAATTACAATTTATAGCACTCCAAGCTGTCCTCATTGTAAAAGAGCAAAGAGGTATTTTAAGGAGTTGGGATTACAATTTAAGGATTATGATGTATCAAAAGATAAGAGAGCAGCCGAAAAGATGATAAAAAAAACTGGGCAAATGGGTGTCCCAGTAATAGAAATCGGGAACAAGACTATTGTTGGTTTTGATCAAAATAAAATAAAAAGATTATTAGGTATTTAACATACTAAAAAGAGAACTCAAAAGAGTTCTCTTTTTTTTATACTAATTATTCTACAAATTCAATTAATCCAAATGAACCATTATTCCTCTTATAAACTACGTTAACTTCATTTGTATCTGCATTTCTAAATACAAAAAAATTATGTCCCAATAATTCAGCTTGTAAAAGTGCTTCTTCAGCTGGCATCATAGATAAATCATATCTTTTTGTTTTTCTAATTCTTGATTGTTCTTCGTTTTCTTCTGTATCTTTAATTGCTTCGTTAAATTGTTTTTTAGAATCATGTTCTTGTATTCTTGTTTTTAATTTTCTTATTTTTCTTTCTAAAGAGTCTGTCACATTATCAATTGCTTCATATAAATCTCCATCTTTTTCTTCAACTTTTATGATTTTATTGAATTTTTTAAAGTGTGCGGTAATTTCAACTTTATAAATACCGCCTTCTTTTTGGATCCTAAAATCAGCAGGAGATAATAAATCCTCATGTTTTTTCAACATATGATCCGGCTTACTCATTCTTTTTTCAATATAATTTTGAAGTGCTGGAGTTAACTGAATATCTTTTACAAAAACTTTAAATTCCATATAACCACCTCCAGTTTGATTGACAAAGACTGCATAATTTGTAAAATTAAATAAAAATATTATTTTTTACTCTTATATTAACATGTTACCACGGTTTTGTTTCTAAGTCAAATTATAAAAAAGTGGTAGGAGGGTTTAAAAACAACTTCATATCATTATCATATTTTTTTTGAATCGTCAATAAATCTTTTTTTGAAATATCTTTTTGTTTTATAATTAATTGTTTCCTATACTCCCCTTTTATCTTTTTTATAAGTGGATCTATAGGACCATTAATGTTTATATTCAAATTTTTAAACTCATTTTTTATTATTTGCGCTTTTTGCTCCAATTTATTTTTGTCTTTATCTTTCAACATTATCAATATTAAGTTTGAAAAAGGTGGGTACCCATATTTTTCTCTCTTTGCAAACTCTTTTTTAGCTATTAAATTATAATCATGATTTTTGATGGCATGAAATATTTCATCTTCTGGGTTAAAAGTTTGAATCAAAACTTTGCCAGAACCTTTTCTTCCTGCTCTTCCTGCAACTTGCATTATTAATGAAGCAGTAGTTTCATAAGACCTATAGTCGGGAAAATAGGAATACCTATCTGAATCCATTATTACTACTAATTTAAGGTCGCTGATATCCAATCCTTTGGTGATCATTTTTGTGCCTACTATTATTTTAGGACCTTTATCATAAAACCTTTTAAAAGTTTTTTTCAAATCATCAAATGAATTTATCACTGTTCTATCTACCCTCAAAACTTCTGTAGAGGGAAAAAATTTAACCATTTCGTTGACGACTCTTTCGGTTCCATAGCCCCTTGTTTGAAGGTTATATCCTCCGCATTTTTCACATTTCTGTGGAATTTGATAGTCTTTCCCGCAATAATGGCACTCAAGTTTTTCTTCGCTTTTGTGATATGTTAGAGAAACGTCGCAATCGTCACACTTAAAAACATGTCCACAATCAGTACATAAAACGTAATTGGAATGTCCTCTTGTTGGCGTGAAAATTATTACCTTATTTTGTTGGTCAAGGATTTCTTTAATATTTACCAAGGTTTTTTTTGAAAATAACCAGCTAACTTTTTTCTCTTTTTTCATATCAATTACTTCAACATCTGGCATTTTAGTTAGATATCTTTTTTCTAATTTCTGTAAATAATAATCACCATTTTTGGCTTTTATAAGCTCGTTCAACCTTGGAGTTGCTGAGGCGAAAACCAAATTCAAATCTTCAATTTCTTTTCTGATCTCAGAAACTCGCATTGTGTCATAAATAACCTGTTCATCTTGGTAAAAAGAATCATCATGCTGTTCATCTATTATGATCATTTCTAAATCTTTTATGGGCATCCATATACTACTTCTTGTACCAATTAAAACATCCATTTCTCCATTAACAAGGTCATACCAATTATTTAGACGTTCTTTCGGCTTTAAATTTGAATGATATGTGATTACTTTATAAGAAGCAAAACGTTTTTTTATCCTTGTAAACATTTGTGGTGTTAAAGAAATTTCTGGTACGAGTATCAAAACTTTTTTCCCTCTTTCCAAAAGTGGTTGAGCAATATCAAAAAATACTTCAGTTTTTCCACTTCCTGTTACACCGTATAAAAGATGAGGTTTGTCTTTAAATTTCTTTATATTTTCAACAGCTTTTTCTTGTTCATCTGTCAGATCAACTGTATTGGAAATGGTTTTTGTATTCTTCAAATTTTTTTCTACTATAACTTTGTGTTTAAACAATGTGTCAATTGTTGAAGAACTTTTTTTGATTATATTTTTTGAATATATTTCTTCAAGTGATACTACACCATTTATTCTTAGATAGTTTATCAATTTATCAGCAGTTTTTGAAATATTGGGTACTCCATCAAGATTTTTATTCAACCCAATATACACAGATTTTTTATTTGTTCTTTGCTTTTTTGTGTAGGATTCTAATTCAACTAAATTAGAATCAATAAGATTTTTTAACTTTTTCCTCGCCTCAGATTTATTTTTGAATTTTCTGAAATAGTCATTTAAAAAAATAGGTTTGTCAAACCCCACCATTGGATTCAATGGAACTATTCTTATTCTAAAAAGATCATTTGATGTAGAGGGGAACATCATTTTTACAATTTCAGAGATTGGTATTAATAAATCTTCTGCAGTTTTTTCTATAAATTTGATATGATTTGCATCAATCAAGGGTTTCTCGTCCAATATAAATTCTATTTCTTTAATTTTTACATTGGGGATTTCTTCGGATTGTTTGTATACCAGCGCAGAAGTTAATTTATTTCTTAAATTCACAATAACCCTTTGACCAACAGCCAAAGGGTTATTTGATTTAAATGTATAAGTATTGTATAGTCTTCCTCCAAAAGGTATCAATTCATAATAATACAATTTTTCCACCACTTTATTTTTTTTCTAAAATCATAAATGATTTTGCCGGAACTTCTGTTACTCCTTCTATTATATCATCATTGTATAAATCCTTAAATTCTCCATTCAAAATGTTGGTTTTAATAGGACTGTTTTTACTATTTATTACTACTGTTGTTGTTTCTTTTTGTGTGCTTCTTTCAAAAATCAGTAAGCCATCTTCTGCTTCGAGAACTTTGTAATCACCTATTTGAAGCGATTCTCTTATTTTTCTCAATTCGATCATCTTTTTATAGTGGTTAAATATTTCTTCATTCCACATTTCTTTTTTCCATGGAAATGGTTTTCTGTCAAAAGGATCATTACCACCTGTCATACCAATTTCGTCTCCGTAATATATCAAAGGAGCCCCAACAAAAGTCATTTGTAGAGCTGAAATCATCTTCATCCTTTCAACGTCTTCATCTAACATAGTAAATATTCTTTCTGTATCATGACTCCCTAACAAATTCCACAATGAATGAACAACCTGAGGAGGATATTTGTTTAGGTAACGATTTGTTGAATCTACAAATGTTTTAGCTTGACCATTTTTTACATATAATAAGGCTGCATCTTTAAACAAATAATTCATAACCCCATCAAAAGAGGGTGCTTGGAAATATTCTGTTGAATCTTTCCAATATTCCCCAACAACAAATGTTTCTTCATTAATGGATTTTACATTTGGATAAAAATAGTTGTTCCAAAAATATTTTGGAACTTGATCAGCGGCGTCAAGCCTCCAACCATCTATATTCTTCATCATCCATTTTCCTATAACTCTATTGAAAAAAGCTTTTACTTCAGGATTATCTATATTTAACTCTGGCAAAGAAGCATATCCTTGCCAAGATTCGTAGGATGTTGGTTTTTCTTCAATTGGGAACTGTTTTATGTAATACCAATCAAGATAATTAGATTCTTTTTGTTTTTCAAAATTTTCTTGCATGGCAAAAAATTCCGTTCCTGTATGATTAAATACCCCATCTAAAATAATTTTCACATTATTTGAATGAAGCATATCAACTAAATTTTCAAATGTCTTTTCTGTACCAAATCTATGATCTATAGACAGATAATCAGTAGTGTTGTATTTATGGGTAGAAATAGATTCAAAAATAGGGTTGAAATAAATTCCCTGAATTCCTAATTCTTTGAAGTAATCTTCTGATTGGATTACTCCATCAAGATCTCCTCCATAATGGTTAAACATTAATTTGTCTTTTGTATGATCTCCATACCAATTTGGGGTGTAAATCGGATCATTCTCCTTATTTCCATTCCTGAACCTATCTGTGAATATTTGATAAAATACTCTACCTTTTGCCCAATCAGGTACATTGAAGAAGGCTATTTTTGGATTATTAAAGTCAAATTCAAATGGAGCTTCGGTATTATTATAACCAATTATAATTTCTTGTCCGTCAATAATTCTAAATCTATACTTTAATAGGGAAGCATCTGTTAACACATGAAATCTATATTCGAGCATATCATCATTATTTATAACTTGTTTTTTAGACGATAAAAAATTCCCTTCTAAAACAACATCTTCAACATCATTGTTTCTAACTTTAAGGGATAAATATATTTCGCCAGGTTTTACAGGATTAATATATTCTCTGCTTGTTTCATGAATGGCTTCTTTAACTATTCCATCTCCTACTGATTCAAAATACATTCCTTTTACTATTCTATAATTATAAACTTCGCCATTTTTAAAATCAATTTGTGTATTTGAATAATTGATTTTTTCCTCCCCATCTATTTCATATTTATATAAGTATTTCCCTTCTTCTAAATTAACTTTCAATCTCCATAATCCAGTAAAAGATTTATCCATTTTTTGTTTTCCATTTTCTAAAAAATCACCTATTAAATATACTTCTTCCGCTTCTTTTGCATCAAAAATAAAAGTTACAGTTGTTGAGAATGTTATTAAAGTCATTAAAAACAATAATAAAATAAATGATAATTTCTTCACTTAATTTCCCTCCCTAAATAAAAAGGGGGAAAATAACCCCCTTATGTTAAATTATTTGTCGTATTGATCAATAATATTTCTTGCTAAATTGATGTATGGAGCTACAATTTCTGGATCCCCAAAATATGCAGTTGGCTTCCCATCATCCATATTTTCTCTAACTTTCTGATTAATTGGTATTTCAGCCAAAACATTTAAATCGTATTTTTCTGCCAATTTCTTCGCCCCACCTTGTCCAAAGATGAAATGTTTTTTGTTCGAATCAGGACATACAAAATATGACATGTTTTCAACCAATCCCAAAATCTTTTGTTTCATCATCCCTAAAAAGTTAATGGCTTTTTCAACATCATCTTGAGAAACCACAGAAGGAGTTGTAACTACTATTGAACCAGTTATATTTTTGAGATTTTGGAAAACTGTTAAAGGTTCGTCTCCCGTTCCTGGCGGTGAATCAATTATAAGATAATCAAGCTCTCCCCAATCAATATCTCCAATAAATTGAAGAATTGTTCCTGTTTTTAAAGGGCCTCTCCAAACAACAGGAGATGTTTCTTCTTTCAAGAACTGAGACATAGAAATAACTTTAACTCCGTTTACTTCGGGGGGAACTACTTCATCTCCCACTTGAGTTGGGTATTGTCCTCTTCCCCCAAGCATTCTCGCTACGTCGGGGCCGTGTAAATCAACATCTAATAATCCCACTTTTTTACCTTCTAAGGAAAGTGCAATTGCTAAGTTTACTGCAACAGTTGATTTTCCAACTCCCCCTTTACCTGACATAACAACTATAGTATTTTTAACTTCTTTCATCCTGTCGTTAGCTTTTTCTATAACGACATTTATGTTATTAACATTCGCCATAATAAAATCACCTACTTTCAAAGATATTTTACCATAAATATTATATTCTAAGGGTAAAAGTTTTATTTTTTTAATATAAAAATAGGGGGTCAATATCCCCCCAAATTTTAGTCTATTATTTTTATTTCGTAATCTACGTTAGCAGTACCTTTGAAAATCGCAGATGCAGCACAGTATTTATCTTGAGATAAATTAACTGCTCTTTCCAATTTTTCCATAGGTAAATCCTTACCTTTAAACATATACACTATCTTGATATCGGTATATATTCTTGGTTGTTCTTCTCTTCTATCTGCTTCAATTTTTATTTTGAACTCTTCATACTCAACTTTCATTTTTTCTAAAATCATAGAAACATCCACACCAGTACATCCAGCCAACCCAGAAAGCATTAACTCCATAGGTCTTGGGGCAGAATCTGTACCACCTATTTCAATATTTGCGTCTGTGTGTACATCGTG
Source organism: Geotoga petraea (assembly GCF_900102615.1). NCBI lineage: Bacteria > Thermotogati > Thermotogota > Thermotogae > Petrotogales > Petrotogaceae > Geotoga > Geotoga petraea. Next base: position 27,948 of record NZ_FMYV01000004.1, read on the forward strand.
CCCCGTAGGTGTTTTTGTGTAAAAATGTTTTTTACTTATTTCCTTAAATTCCATTTCTGTTTTCATAAAAATACCCCCTTATGCTATTTTATGATATTATAACATATAGACAATTCTTATTAATTTTATCCAATTTGCGTTAATATTAAATTCTTATTAATAGACTCATAAAACAAAAATGTTAATATTACTTATGGAGGTGTAATATGAAAATATTGATATCAAATGACGATGGTATAATGGCACCTGGAATAAGCGTTTTAAAAAATTATTTAGAAAAAGACCATGAAGTTTATATCGTTGCTCCAGATGTAGAAAGATCTGCGACGGGACACGCCATAACAATTAGAAACCCTCTATGGGCAAAAAAAGTGGAAATTAATCAAGAATTTTTTGGTTATGCTGTTAATGGTACACCAGCTGATTGTATTAAATTAGGGGCTTTGGCAATATATAAAGATATAGATTTTGATTTGGTTATTAGTGGCATAAACAGGGGCGCAAACATGGGGACTGATATCTTATATTCTGGAACAGTATCTGCTGCATTGGAAGGTGCTATTACTGGTTATCCTTCAATAGCAGTTTCATCTGCTGAATTTAACGATCCAATGTTTGAAACAGCAGGTCAAGTTATAATAGACTTGTTGAATAAAATAGATGTTAAGAAGATACCTGAATTCACTACTTTAAACGTAAATGTTCCGAATATCCCTATAGATGAAATAAAAGGTTTCAAAGTAACAAGGCAAAGCACCAGAAGATATGAAGACTATTTTGATGAAAGAACAGATCCGTATGGGAATTCTTATTATTGGATGCTTGGTAAAATTGTAGAAGATGACGATACGGAGAACTCAGACTATCACTATGTCAATAAAAATTATGTTTCAATAACTCCATTGTCTGTTTTCTTAACAAATAAAGAGTATTTAGATAAATTGATTAGAGTAATAGAGGAGTGAAACTATGGAAGTTAGGTTAATTGGTGACCCTGTGTTAAGGAAAAAAACTAAAGAAATCGAGAAATTCGATGAAGAATTAAAATTATTGATTGAAAAAATGTTTTCAGAAATGTATAGATTAGATGGAGTCGGGCTGGCTGCTCCACAAGTTGGAATGTCTTATAAATTTTTTGTTATGGATGATGGTGAAAATAAAAAAACTGTTATTAATCCAAAAATAAAATCTTTCAGTGAAGATCAAATCATATTTGAAGAAGGTTGTCTTAGCATACCTGAAGTTTTTGCAGAAATTGAAAGGCCAAAGACTATTACTGTTGAATACTATAACGAAAGTGGCGAAAAAATAGAAGAAGAATTAACAGACTATACTGCAAGAATATTCCAGCATGAAAATGACCACTTAAACGGCATTTTATTCACCGACAAACTCAGTGTAGTTGCCAAACAAAGAATTAAAAAAAGATTAAATGAATTAATAAAAGAAGGAAAGAAAAAAGGGAAAGAGCTTGGAGTAATCGAACCATGAAAAATCCCAAAGATTTAAAAATAATTTTTATGGGTACTCCTGAATTCGCTGCAAAAATATTAGAACATCTTGTAACCCAAAATTTTAACATTGCTGCAGTAGTATCTCAACCAGACAAACCTTTTGGTAGAGGAAAAAAATTAAGACCAACACCAGTAAAAAAAATCGCTGCGGAAAATAAAATACAGTTGTTTCAACCAGGAAAAATGAAAGGGATATACGATGATTTAGAGTTCATAGATCCAGATATTATTATAACTGTTGCTTTTGGTAAAATTCTAAGAGAAAAGGTAATTTCGATGCCTAAATACGGTTGTTGGAATCTACATACTTCATTACTTCCTAAATATAGAGGCGCAGCACCTATGCAAAGGGCTATTGAAAATGGTGAAGATGAAACTGGCATATCAATTTTTAAAATTGTTAAAGAACTTGACGCAGGGCCTATAGCTTTAAAAAAGAAAATTAAGATTGAACAAAATGATAATTTAGAAAAAGTCTACGATAAATTGTTAGAAATATCAAAAAAGTCATTAGAAGATTTCATAAATAATTTTGAAAACATAAAGTTGACTGAACAAGATCATTCGAAAGCAACTTATGCAAATAAAATTTCAAAAGATGAAATGAAGCTAAATTTTGAAGATGCAGAAAAGACTCATAATAAGATAAGAGCTTTTGATCCTTTCCCTGGAACTTTTGCATTGCATAAAGGCAAAAAAGTGAAATTATTTGGAAGTAAAATTTATAAAACTAAAGTTGAAGGAACCTCAGGGAAAATAGTAGGTTTAAAAAATAGTGATCTTTTGATTGAAACTAAAAATGGTGTTTTGAAAATATCAAAAATTCAGTTCCCCGGCAAAAAACCTATGACTGGGAAAGATGCTTTCAATGGGAATTTAATATCTGAAAACGATATACTAAATTAAATAGAGATAGTTTTTAAAACTATCTCTATTTTTTTATCTATCTAACTTGAATAATTTATTTGAGTTGCTTTTTAACTGAGAAGCTATTCTTTCATCATAAACCTCTTTAATTCTTGAAATTTCTTCATAAACATACTCAACTTTTAAAGGATCATTTCTTTTCCCTCTAAAAGGAACTGGTGGAAGAAACGGAGAATCTGTTTCTGGCAATATCCTGTCTATTGGTGTATTTTTCAATGCTTCTCTCAAATCATCATTTTTAGGATAAGTTAAAGGACCATCAAACCCCAAATATAAGCCTAAGTCTAAATATTTTTTTGCGTCTTCCCAATTTGATGAAAAACAGTGAACAACCCCACCAGCTTCAGGAATACCTGTTTTTTTAATAAAATCATAAGCTTCATCATAAGCATCTCTAATATGAAATACTATGGGTTTGTTGTGTTTTTTTGCCAATTCCATCTGCATCCCAAGTGCTTTAAACTGCTTATTTCTATCAGTATCCCAGTGAAAATCAAGACCTATCTCACCAATCGCAACTATTTTTTCTTCTTTTAGAGCCTCTTCCATATGAGAAATATCATCATCATCAAAATCTTCTGTTTCTGTTGGATGAAAACCAACTGTTCCAAAAATAAATTCATACTTATTAACGCTTTCTAAAATCTTGTCAATAGAATCTTTGCCTATCCCGATATCAATTATATAATCAAGCTTTTCAGATATTTCTGAATAAAGCTCTTTTCTGTCCTCGTTAAAACGTTTTAAATAAGTATGTGAGTGTGTATCTATATATCTCAAAATCACACCTCCCAAATTAAACTTTATCAAAGATATATTTTTATTATTTTAAAGTAATGAAAACCTTTATGTGATAATATTAAATATGTTCATTTTTATTATAAAATTTTAATTACGAGAGGTGCTAAAATGAAAAAAATTATACTTACTATGATTGCTTTAGTATTTGCACTAATGTCTTTTTCAGAAGTTTATATCTTTCTTTATCATAGATTTGATGATGAGAGATATCCCTCGACTAGTACATCTACTGAAGAAATTAAAAATCACATAAAAATAGTTAAAGAAAAAGGGTATAAAATATTAGATCACCAGGATTTTTTATCATATGTGAATGGAGATAAAAATTATGAAAATGCAGTGTTATTTACAATTGATGATGGATATAAAACAACCACAAAAGCACATAAGCTCTTTAAAGAAGAAAATATACCTTACCTTCTATTTATAAATACAGGTAATGTGGGATATCCTGATTATCTCACCTGGGAACAAATAAGGCAATTAGATGAGTTCAGTGGTTTAACTTTGGGATTACATTCTCATGAGCATGATAATTTTTTATATATGTTAGAACAAAATGGTAAAGAATATACTCTAAACTTTTTTGAAGAAGACCTAATAAAATCTCAAAAAGCCTTTGAAGACGAAATGGGGTATAAATCAGAAATATATGCTTATCCTTATGGGTATTATACTTATGGAATGGACGATATATTAAAAGATAACAACTTCAAATACGCTTTTACTCAGGATATGGGACCATATATCAAAGAATATGGAAAATATTTCATCCCAAGAGAACCTTTACTATTAGATTGGGCAACTGAATCACATCTAAGCTATATTTTGAATAGGAAAGCGTTGTTAACCAAAGACAGATACCCAGTTGAAATAACGTTAGGAGAAGAATTTCAAATATCTTTGACAACTAACGACAACATAAGAGACACAAAATTATACATTTCTCAAGAAGGACTTTTGGATACTGTCAAAGATGGTAATAAAATTTATTCTACTAATTATTTTACATCTAATCAATTGCTAAATAGAATTGCTATATTTGCCAGAGATACAGAATCTGGAAAAGAAAAAGTTAGATACTGGTTATTAAGAAATATTGGAGAGTGATTTTATGAAGAATAAATGGGCAATTTTTTACATAATTATTTCTATAATTTTTACTTTTTATCTTATTTTTACTTTGGAAGGTAATTACAAATCAGAAGGAGAAATAACACAAAAAAAAATAGATTGGGATTATGTTTATTATAAAGACTGGAAAGATCTGGACAATTATTTTGAACAAATCAACTATACTTTAGAAGATGAAATTATTCCAACTGTTGTAGTAGAAAAATTTCCAAATAATTTAAATGATATCTATGATGTTAATAAAAGAAAAAATATCTTCATTAAAATAATGCTCCCAATAATTAATAAAGTAAACAAAGATATTGAAATTGAACGGGAGAATATTTTGAATGGAAATGTAAGTGAAAGATTAACTGAAAAATATTTAACAGATGATAGAGATATTTTGTTGAGGAGAGTTAAACCCATACCAGTACATATAGCCCTTGGCCAATCTGCAAAAGAATCGGGATGGGGAACTTCCAGATTTGCAATTGAAGGCAACAATATTTTTGGTGAGTGGACATGGGAAGAAGGAGCAGGTATAGTACCTACAGGAAGACCAGAAGGTGAAACTTATGAAGTTAAAAAATTTGATTCATTAGTCGATTCTATGGAAAGTTATGCTTTAAAATTAAACACTTTAGATTATTATTTAGACTTTAGAAAAATAAGAAATAATGAAATAAAAAACAAAAGATTAACAGAAGGACTGCTTTATTATTCCCAACAAAGAGAAAAATATGTTGAATCTCTATCTGATTTGATAGATTCAAATAATTTTAAAAAATACAACAATTATGTTTTAATTAACGAATAAAAACATAATATGATAAAATATAAATAGGAGATTAAAAAATGAATACTTTTGTTTTTGACCTTGACGGAACTCTTTTGAATTCAAACATAGAAGTATCAGATAAAAATAAAGAAGCTTTAAAAAATATTATAGTAAATAAAAATAATTTGGTACTTGCAAGTGGCAGAATGTATAGTTCTATGATGCATATTATAGATAATTATATCCCTTTTGTTGAAAATTATGCACATATTGTTTCTTATAATGGCTCTTACGTTGTAGACAATCAAAACCAAGTTTTAGTAGAAGAAGGCGTAAATGCTCAAATTGCGATTGACATAGTGAAATATTTGAAAAAAATAAATTTACACAGGCAAATATATGTAAAAGATGAATTGATTGTTGAAGAAGATAATCAAGAAATAAAAGATTATGCAAAACACGCATCAGTAAAATATGAAGTAGTTTATGACTTAATAGATTATATAAACAAAAATAAAAATCTACCTTTAAAAATTTTAGCTGTTGGTGATAATTCAAGGTTATTAAAAGTTCAAAAAGAATTAAACACGAAATTTGGAAACTACTTAAATATAATAATGTCATTCCACTCATTTTTGGATATTATTCCAAAAAATGCTTCGAAAGGAATTGCATTAGAAAAGCTTTCTAAAATATACAATTTAAACTTAAAAAAGGCTCATATTTTTGGTGATTCAGAAAATGATATTGCAATGCTTGAAAAAACAGAAAATTCTTATGCAATGGGAAATGCCCATGAGAAAGTTAAAAATATTGCAAAATATATAGTTCCTTCAAATGATGAAGAAGGTGTTGCTTATGCTGTTGAAAAAATTCTTAATAATGGTTTTTATATTGATTAACATATTTTCTTTTTCAGCTATAGATCTTATAAATACAGAAAACAGAATAATTGGGAAAGTATATGAAAGTTATGAAGAAATAATACCAAAAAACGATTCATTAAATGGTTATATTTTAAACTTGAATGATTTTGATGAGGAATTATGTTACCTTTGTTTGGGAACTATCAGAAATTATAGTCTTATTGAATCATTTTTTAAAGATATTGGAGTATTACTAAAACAAAAAAAAATTGACTTTGTTATATTTGGTAACCTTGAACCGTTAAACGATTCAAAAGAAGACAAGCTAAAATATATAGCCAAATCACCTTACATAATTTCTGAGATAACCTATAGAATGATTAGAGGTTTTGAAACTGCTGGAGTATATCCTATTTTAAAAGTTGATTCAAAATCAGGTGATAATGTAATTCAATCAATACTTTCTAAGTCAGGTTCTTTTTTATCATATTCTAATGAAATTTCAGATGTTGATTTTTTCAAAAGGGATAGCAAAATTGTTTTATTAAAAAATTATAATTTGAAACTAAATTGGGAAGTTAAAGAGGAAAACTTCGATGATAATTTAATCAAAATATATGAAAATTCTGTTGTGTTAAGTGGATTCAGAAAAGATCAAAGTATCCTTCTTTATAGAGAATTAAACTATTCAAACGACAGAGCTGTAACTTATTTTTCTGAAAAAGTAAGCGACTATGCTGAAGAAGTTTTGAATGGGACCAAGCAGCCTACTGGTAATAAAAACTGGTAGAAATCAAAAGGAGGTTTATAATGGGGGATAACTATAATGAAATGAAAGAACGTATTGTGAAATTGGAAAAAGAATTAGATGAGTTGAAAAAGAAAGAATTAGAAATGGATGAAGTTGTAAAACAACACAACGAACTAATCCAACAAGAGTTCTTGAGTTTTGAAGAATTTGTAGAAGACCTTGTAAACAGAAAGATAATAGATGAAAATACAAGGGTTTATTCGAAAGATTTCTTTGATAAATTTTTTGCCATTTATTTTCAAAAAGCATTTGAAGCTAATAATGAATGGGGGATTGTAATTATTAAACTACCTCATTTAAATAAATTAAATTTGAACGAAGAAAAGAAAATAATTGAAAGACAGTTAGGAAAAATTCTAAGAGAAAGTGTAAGAATACCTTTAGATTATATTTTTAGATATTCAAAAGATACTTTCATTATCTTGCTAACTGACATTTTTGAAGATATATTTGATAAAATTATAAATAGAATAAACGATAGAATAAAAATGTTAACAGATTATTCAGAAACTTGTGAAATAAAATCTTATTATATTCCAAGAGACAAAATATCAACAGATGATGTTTACAAAATTTTGGAAGAGTTTTAATTTTATATGGGGGGTGTTTAACTAAATGAATGCAATAAATTTAGATTCTTCAAATAAACTAATAGTTAAAGGGCCACAAGTTGCTAGTGGTTCGATAAAGATATCTGGCTCAAAAAATGCCGTATTACCTATTATGGCTGCTACTTTACTGACAAAAGATAGAGTAGTTCTAAATAACGTACCAGATCTTGCAGATGTTCAAACAATGCTGGAAATATTAGAATACTCTGGTAAATCAATAAAAAAATCTGATGATCAACTTATCATAGAAGAGTTTCAAGAACTGAAAGGTGAGATCCCTTACGAACCAGTAAGAAAAATGAGAGCATCTTTTAATGTATATGGACCCTTAACTTTAAGAACAAGAGAAACGAAAGTCGCTCTACCTGGAGGATGTTCTTTGGGAGTTAGACCTGTTAACTACCATCTTGAAGGGCTCAAAAAAATGGGGATTGAGAGTACAACAGAACATGGCTATGTAATTGGTAAAATAACTAACTCAAAAGATAAAATAAATATAAGTTTACCTTTTCCAAGTGTAGGTGCAACAGAACATCTAATAACCTCAGCAGTTTTATTAAAAGGAAAAACTATAAAAATATCCAATTGTGCTATGGAACCAGAAATAACTGACCTAATAGATTTTCTTTCAAAAATGGGTGCAAATATAGAAGGGAAAAACACATCAATAATAACCATAAAAGGCGTAGAAGAGCTAAAAGGAATAGAATACTCTGTAAGTCCAGATAGAATTGAAGCAGGAACATATATAATCATGGGGGCGATTTTGGGAGATAACTTGAAAATAGAGAAAGTTTGCATAGATGATTTAAGAATTCTTTTGAACATTCTGGAAGAAATAGGAATAACATTTGACCACTCAGAAGAAGAAAAATATGTGAAAATCAGCAAAACAGATTTTGATAAAGTTAGAAACTTGAACATAGATACAGCTCCATATCCTGGATTTCCAACTGATTTACAACCACAAATATCTGTTTTAGCCTCTTTAATACCAGGAAAATCGACGATATCAGAAAATATTTTTAGTAGTAGATTTAACCACATAGATGAATTAAACAGAATGGGAGCAAATATCAGACTCGAAGATAATACAGCAATTATTGATGGAGTTGATTATCTTTCTGGGGCACCAATCCAAGCAACCGATTTAAGAGCTGCTGCAGCCTTATTGATAGCTGCTTTAAGTGCCGAGGGCGAAAGCATTATATCTAATATAGACCACATATTCAGAGGTTATGAAAAATTAAAAGAAAAACTGGAAAATGTCGGAATAAAAATAGAATTTAGCAAATATTAAAGTCTTTCTTAAAAAAGAAAGACTTTTTTTATAAATAAAAATACTTTAAAAATTCTAAATAAACATACCAGTTTAAATTTTCTGTTTTTGTTAAAAACTCTTTATAATATGCATCTCCAAAAGCTCTATACTTAAAATTAAACAATTTTATTCCAATTTCTAAATCATCTACAGCATAATATGGATTGATCAAAAAAGTATTTTCTAATTCTTCTTCTATCACATCATAGTCTATGTAATCCTCTATATTGATTTTAAAATTACCATATTTTGCAAATAATCTTGGTTGAATAGTTAGATTTTTAATATCTTTGCTATTGAAATACTCTACTCTAAATTCTGGTCTGATATTCTCAAAACCTCTATAAATATTGTTTATATCAAGATAAAAAGCATTTTCTATCTCACTATCATTATTTATTTTGAACTGAATACCATTTAAAATATTTATATTATAATCTTTACCATAGAAAAATGTATCAAAACTTAGAGTAGTTGAAGTTGCTTTCATGCTACTTAATCCCTTAAAATCATATCTCAGTTTCATAAAATGATCGTACGCATTTGTCACTATGAAATAGTTATCTTTTAAATATAAATTAATTGATGGTTTTAGTAAAAATCCATTTCCTAAATAATTATAAACATAATAAGTATCTGAAAGATAGTCATAATTAATCTCTTTACTAAAATTAGTATATTCTTTGTAACTGAAAGCTTCTTGTTCCATATTATTAGTAACTGTTGATGAGTTAGAATCCACTTCTTTTTCAGTTTTTAAATAGTCAACTACAACCTCTTTATTTTCATAATCAAAATCATAATTATAATTTATACCTAAAATGGTATCTGTTCTAAAACCTTTAAAAATCCCTGATTTCATATCTATATTAAAATCTAATTTATAAGAAACATCACTGTATTCAAAAAAGGTTTCTGAATAATCAAAATCTTCCTTATCATAAACATAATCAATAACTTTATTATTATCAAATTCTGTTATTTCATAATTATGTTCTACTATATCCTCATATTTACTATCAATTGATGACGTCTTCTCTTTAACCTCATCGATATAAGACAACTCAAATTCATATTCATTCTTGTTAATTTTTGTTTCATAACCTATACCAAATTCATCGTCTCTTATTAGATTATCTAATTCTAATTTTTCATTTTCATTATAAGCTATCATATATCTATTTTCTAAATACTTTCCATTTAAATCCTTATAATAAAAATATAAGTTATGTAAAATAAAATCAGGAAATAGTTTGAATTGTTCTTCATTAATTTGAAGTTTTATTTGTTCAAAGTCTAATTCGAGATTATCAATTACTATTTCTTGACCATAAATATCGTCTTCAATTATCTTATTAACATATTCTAAGTTTATTTTATATTTAATTTTAGAATCTTTTTCCAAGAAATAATCTTCAGAGGTAAAATTTACATCAAAAGATGCCCATGAGTCTAACCCATCAGGACTAAAATATAATCTATATTTAGTGAATATATTGTTTGGGTTTTGTTCAAACGAAAATGAAATTAAAGCTAAAGACAAAATAAAAAAGATTAAAAATATTTTCTTCATAATTAACCTCCCGAGTTAATAAAAGAAAACCCGGCTATATTTCAAGCCAGGTTTTTGATTTATAAAAAATCAATATTGTTTATCTTAGAATGAGAATGAAGCTTTAGCAAATAAGTACCAGTGAATAGCTGTGAAATCTCCCCAGTTTTCTTCTGTACCTAAATGTCCACCTAATGATAATATTGTGTTAGGTTTGTATGTTGCATCTAAAGTCCAAACTGGTTCTGCAAGTTTAGCGATTGAATCATACCCATAGTCATTCAATGTATAGTTGTATAATGATGCATCAATTGATACTTTTTCAACTGGGTAAACAGATGCGTTTAAAGCGTAAGCAACGTATTTGTCTGTTGCACTTGCCATATCTGTTAATGGAACTAAAGCTCCACTTAATCCAGCTAATTCTACATTGTAACTAAATGCATACATATCTTCCGACATTCCACCCCATACTTTTGCTGTTAAACCAAATGGAGTAGCAACTTCTGTTGAGTCCATTTTTTCAAATTGAGCTGAAACATTGAATAATTCATGAATTTCTTCATTTGAGTAAGTAACACCATATTCATAGGATAATGCAGGTGATGCGCCTAAGTCATATGTAACTGTGTCATATAGTCCAAATACCCCAGCCATACCTAAATTAGCTTCAGCATCTACACCAGCAGCAATTTCTGAAGCTGCAGCTGTATAAGCTGTATCTCTAAATGGGAATGGATTATCTGTTCTGTATTCAAAGTCAGCATGTGGAGTAACTGTTACTGCTGGATCTTCTACAACAGAGAAATCTTTGTTATAACCAACGTTAAATCTGTAAGCTGATTCATCAAAAGCAGTTATATCAGTAGCTGATTGTAAACCGAATGCAGCTGCCATATATAATCCATCAACCATGTCTGCTCCTGCCCAATCTGTACCAGCAGCAAAACCCATAAATTTTCCTGATGTTGTTGTTGATTGTAAAGTAACTGCAGTTCTATCTGTATTTGCACCCCAGAAAGCAGCGTTAATATTACCTGATCCTAATTCGTAAGCAAATGGATAGTTAACAGCCATAACATCACCAGCAACAACTGATGTTGCAGCTTCTGAAGTAGCATGTCTTGTATCTAAATTATCCAATGTGATATAAGTAAAATCTAAGTCAATGGCTTTGAAATTAGCTGTCATATATTTTGTACCAATTGGATCATCTACAAGACCATTACCATCATAATCATAGTTTGCTAAATAATATGAATTAACTGTGCCAGTATAAGGGCTATTTACAAATCCTAAAGTCATCATATCATCATCATATGTAGCACTTAAAAATGTTGGTACTGCATCATAATTAGGGAATGAACCTGCGAAATTTGCTGTTAATGTTGCAGGATAATCAGCATCTACATTTTCACCTGAAATAGAAACTGACATACTCCAATCAGCTGTGTATAATGCACCATTGTCTACAAATAAATCAAAACCTGTTTCTTCAAACAAAAGGCCGAAACTTACACCGCCAGATACAGCCGTTGTAAAATTAGGTCCTGTAGCTGTGATCCCAGCAAATGAAGCTAACGCCATTGCTAATACGGCTATTATAGCCACTAGTTTTTTCATGAAAAACCAAACCCCCTTTGAAAGTTTTATTTTTTTTGTCTTCATGAATATAAAATATTCAATTTATTATATCATACGTTAAATTCATTTGTCAATAAGTATTACATTAATTATTAACTAAAAATTTCTAAATAGTTAATTCAATTATGGTAAGAATATACCAGCAACACCAGCAGCTAAACCTGCAACTGCAACTATCCATAAGAATGTGTTGCCTGAAGAAGCTTCAAGTTCGTCAATTCTCATGTTAGCAGCTTCTACTTCTTGATTTAGTATTTCAATGTTATCTGTGTTAACTGCTACTTTTTTAGCCATATTTGGGTAAGTTGACATAATTGAATCCAATACCATCATTTGATCTGTGTCTAATCTTGGAGCAGCTTTTAAATCTCCAAGTTCATTTCTTAATTTGTCGATATCTCCCATTAAAAATAATAAATCTTGTGATAATGAATCGCTTGTGTTTTTAGCTCTGTAAGCAGCTTTTTTAACATCTGGATATGTATTTCTAAGATCTGACATTAAGTCTTGATCAGCTGCTAAAGAATCTTCTAAAGCGTCAATTCTTTTATTTGTTGCATTAATATCTTTCCCGATTTCATCAATTTGAGCAAATACATCATATTTTAATTTCAAAATTGCTCTTGTGCTTCTTGCTTTGTAATCTTCTAAAGCTTGCATAGAAGCAGGATCTTCTGAAACCTTTTTAGTTAAAGCTTTTAATGTTGTTTCCATTCTTTCAATGTCTTCAGCTTTTGCAATCATAGGAGAATTTTCTAAATACATGATTGCTCTTGTTAACCAAATTGAAGCATCTGATCTTGTTAAAGCTTGAGAACCGTTAAATGTGTTTTGATCAGTTGGGATTACACCTTTGTTCACAAGGTTCATAACATAGTCATAAGCCCAGTGATCCTCTTTTACGTCTTGGAATCCTACTGCAAAAGCAGAAATCACAAAAAGTAAAGACAAAAATAGAACCAATGTTTTTTTCATGTTTCATTACCCCCTTTTATAAGTGTTGTTAATTATTGTAACCACTATGTAATTATACTACAAATTCCGTAAAAATCAAAAATACTTTAGAAACAATCAATTAAGAAACCAATATTTTAAAGAACTTTCTTTTTCCTATCCTTAAAACTTCACCCCCCTTTAAGTTTAATAATTCTCTAAAGTCTGTTATTTTTTCTTCGTTAATTTTAACTGCACCTTGCTTTATCATTCTTTTTGCTTCACTTTTACTTTCAAAAAGATTGTTATTCATTAATAAGTCTATAATTTCTATTTCACCATTTAAAATATTTAAATAAGGCATTTCATCTGGGTTATTTTTCTTTTGAAACACGTTTATAAAATGTTCTTTTGCTTTTTCTGCCTCTTCTTTAGTATAGAAATCGCTAACTATTGCCATACCTAAATTCATTTTTATGTCTCTTGGATTTGTCTCTGGTTGTTTCAACAATTCCTCTATCTTTCTTATATCTTCAGATGTCATGTCTGTTAAATATTTCATATATTTTACTATTAATGTATCTGGGATTGACATAACTTTTCCAAACATATCCTCTGGTTTATCAGTAAATGCTATATAGTTATCATAAGTTTTGCTCATTTTTAGGTTCCCATCGGTTCCTTCAATTATTGGCATAGTTAAAACTATTTGAGGTTTCATTCCTTCTTCTTCTTGAAGTTTTCTACCAACAAGAAGATTAAAGAGTTGATCTGTTCCACCTATTTCAACATCTGACTCGACCATAACAGAATCATAACCCTGAGCTATAGGATATAAAAATTCTGAAATGCTTATAGGCTGGTTGTTGGTGTACCTTTTGTTAAAATCATCTCTTTCCAACATTCTTGCTACAGTATATTTTGAAGACAATTTTAAAACATCTTCGAAAGTCATTTTATCAAACCATTCACCATTGTACTTTAGAGTAGTTTTATCTTTATCAATAATTTTAAAAGCCTGTTCAGCATATGATTTTGCATTTTCAATAACTTCTTCTTTGGTAAGCATTGGTCTTGTTTTTGATTTCCCAGATGGATCACCAATTCGAGCAGTGAAATCACCTATTATAAGAATTACTTCATGCCCAAAATCCTGAAATTGTTTTAGTTTTTTTAAAACAACTGCATGCCCTAAATGTAGATCCGGCCTTGATGGATCTACCCCTAATTTAATTTTTAATTTTTTTTTCTCATTCAATTTATTTATAAACTCTTTGTCGTTTATAAAATCAATCGCATTTTCTTTTAAAATTTTTAGTTGGTCTTGTGGATTAGTCAAAATATTCCTACCTCACTTAAGCTAAAACTAATGTAGTTAAAAAACAAGAAAACATGAATACTATGCCTAAACCTAATGCCCATTTTGCATTTGAATCCATACCTTTTTCTCTTCCAAAATTGGCTTGAGACGCACCACCACCAAATGCTCCACCTAATTCAGAATTTCTTTGCATTCTTTTTAGTGCGAAAAAAATAACGCCTAAAGAAAGTATTATATGTACAATAATCATCAGTATTCCTAAAGTGCTCATTTATGTATCCTCCTTTGTCTTAATTCCATCATAATTATACATTATTAGCATCTATATTTCAAGTGTCAGAAGTATCCAAAAAAAATTGTAATAATAAAGATAATAATTATTTATATGTTATCACCCTATCAATTTATTTCATAATGCTAATAATTCGAAATATATGTTATTATTTGTATATAATGAACATTATCTCATTTTTATTTTAGTTAACTAAAATTGTAAAATTTCTTTGTAAGCTGTAGTATAATGATTAGGAAGCGCTTTCAATTTATAAGGGGGGGGTTAGTCTTTTGAAAAGTAATAAAGCTCCAACAATAAAAGATGTTGCTAAAAAATCTCATACTGGGATAGCAACAGTATCTCGAGTTATAAATAATTCGGGTAAAGTTAGCGAGAATACTAAAAATAGAATTTTAAAGGCCATAGATGAATTAGGATATACCCCTAATCTTCATGCCAGATCACTATCTTCAAAAAAAGGTAACTCTATTTCTCTTGTGATTCCAGATATGGGAGAATTTTACGGAATTTTATACAAGTATATAGAAAAAAACCTTGCGCAAATGGGTTATAGGGTGATAGTTTTCCCATTGGTAGATGAAATATCGCTTGCCAAAATTAAAAATAAGGCAGATTTAATATATCAAACAGATGCAGTTTTTATTTCTTCTCTTTCTGTCAGGAAAATTTTTAAAGATAAGATACCTCAAAAAAAACTGATTTTAGTTGACTCAAAAGATGATAGATTCGATTCTATATATATAGATAATTATGATATCGGAGTAAAAGCAGCAGAATATTTGTTATCTAAATCCAAAACAACAGAAAAATATTTATTAATTTCTTTTAAAGAACTTGAAAATGATTTCACATCTCATGTGTTCAAATATAGAGACGAAGGATTTTTAGACACAATGAAAAAACATAAAAAAAGAGTTAAAAAGATAGACGCAGATCTCTATTGGGATGGTGGATATGAGGCTATGAAAAAATATTCGTCAAAAAATTCAATAAATAAAAGCAAAGTTAATGTATTTGCTACTTGTGATATGTTGGGTTTTGGTGTTAGAAACTTTTTTAACGAAAAAAATCTTTTACCGAATAAAAACTATAATTTGATTGGTGTTGATGACATACCAATAAGTAAGGTCATAGGACTAACAACAATACACCAACCTTTAGAACTCATGGCAGATAATGCTGTTGGTATTTTTAAGAAATTTCTTGAAAATAAAGAAAAGAAAATCACTCATAAAAAAATAGAATCAAAATTAATAGTTAGAGAAACTTGAGCTCTGTATTAATATTTTACAGGGCTTTTATTTTTTCTGTAATTATGTTTTGATATAATAAAAGCTGAAAAAAGTTTTTTAGTGGAGGTGCTTACTTTGTACGAGCCAGAACTGATTAGAAATATATCTATTATAGCTCATATAGATCATGGAAAAACAACTTTAGTAGATAGAATACTTGAGATGACTCATTCAGTTGAAGACAGAAAAATGCAAGAACAATATCTTGACATGATGGATTTAGAAAGAGAAAGAGGGATCACCATAAAATCTCAACCTGTTAAAATCTTCTTCGATTCTGAAGATGGAAATAGATATGAAATAAACATAATAGACACTCCCGGTCATGTGGATTTCACTTACGAAGTGTCTAGATCTTTGGCTGCATGTGAGGGAGCTGTTTTATTAGTTGATGCTTCTCAAGGTGTAGAAGCACAAACTGTAACCAATACTTATTTGGCTTTAGAAAACGAACTGGAAATAATTGGAGCTATAAACAAAATCGACTTACCAAGCGCCAACCCAGATGAAACTATTCTTGAAATAAATGATTTAGTTGGGATAGACACAGAAGATATAAACAAAATTTCTGCTAAAACAGGTGATGGTGTAAGAGAACTTTTAGAACAAATTGTTAAAAAAGTGCCTTCTCCAGCGTCCAAGGATCAGAAAGACAAAAAACTAAAAGCTCTAATATTCGACGCCAAATACGATAAGTACAAAGGTGTAATTATTTATGCGAGAGTTTTTTCTGGTACTGTAAAAAAAGGTGACAAAATAAAACTTATGAATACTAACGAGACATACGAAGTATCAGAAGTGGGAGAATTTCACCCTGAAATGATTGAATCAAAAGATTTATCTGCTGGTGAAGTTGGATATATTATTGCTGGAATTAAAGATATAGAGGAAGCAAAAGTAGGAGATACTATAACTTTAGCCAATAACCCTATTGAAGAAAAATTGCCTGGCTACAAGGAATCAAAGCCTATGGTTTACGCAGGACTTTACCCGGGATTACCTAAATATTATGAGGAATTGAGGAAAGCACTCGAAAAATTAAAACTAAATGACGCTTCTCTTGATTTTGTACCTGAGAATTCACCTGCTATGGGATTTGGATTTAGATGTGGTTTTTTAGGCCTTTTACACATGGATGTTATAAAAGAAAGGCTTCAGAGAGAGTTTGAAATCGCTGTGATACTTACTGCACCCAGTGTAGTTTATAAAGCAAAAATGAAAAATGGGGAAATGGTTGAAATTAATAACCCAGCTGAATTTCCAGAACAAGAGCAAATAGAAGAAGTTTTTGAACCATTTTCTAAGCTTGACATAATAACTCCTCCTGAATATATGGGGAATTTAGTTCAATTAGCTCAAGTAGAAAAGAGGGGGGAATTTTTATCTGTTTCTAATGCTGGTAAAGATAGAATTGTTCTTCATTTTGAAATACCAATTGCTGAATTAATATTTGATTTTTTTGATAAAATGAAAGCTATGTCAAGGGGATATGCATCTATGGATTATGAATTTACCGAATACAAGAAATCTGATCTTAAAAAAGTCCAAATACTTGTTAATAAAGAACCCATTGATGCTTTATCTTTTATAGATCATGAATCTAAAGTGTATGAAACATCAAGAAAAATTGTAGATAAACTTAAAGATTTAATTCCAAAACATCAATTTGAACTGCCTATTCAAGCGTACTCGGATGGAAAAATTATTGCAAGGTCCACTATAAAGGCTTTTAGAAAAGATGTTCTTTCTAAATGTTATGGTGGGGACATAACGAGAAAGATGAAATTAATTGAAAAACAAAAAGAGGGCAAAAAAAGAATGCGTGAAATTGGTAGTGTTAACATCCCTCAAGATGCTTTTCTTGCACTACTCAAGATTAATGAAGAAGATAACAATTAATTGCCAGTAGTTACTATTAATTTGTAATTTATATATTTGTAAAACTATAATATTTAATGTATAATAGAGACAAATTGATATCATTTTGCATGGGGGTGTATCCTTTGTCAAATAGTTCTAAAGGACAAAAAATGTCCAAAATGCAGCTTTACAACATCATCCTGTGGATAGTTGGTTTAGCCGCAACCTTTTTGTTTACTTTATGGGTAGACTTACCTATTGTTTTATTTGCAATTGCAATAGTTGCAGTTATATCAAGGCAATGGTTTCTTGGAATGGCTATGTCCATCATTAGAGGAACTGGTGTTTTTGGTTTAGCAGAAGGTGGAATTGAAATGTTGTGGATCACTTTATTTTTGCTATTTCTTTTCATGTTTGGAATTTACAGATTTTTCTTTGATACTGATAAATTCTTGAAAAAGAGAAAACTAAGAAAATCTTAAAAAATCAGGAGCTACGCTCCTGATTTTTTTTATACTTTCAAATTGTGTTGGTTTTTTATTTTCTGCATCTCATCTCTATAATTAGCAGCATCTTCATACCTCAATTCTGAAGCAGCCTTGTACATTTCTTCCTCTAAGAAATAATAATAATCTTCTGGTTTCATTCCTTCACCAACGGCAAAAACATAATCTTCTTCATCCATCTCAGATTTAAATGGTGCAAAAACATCGTCTGGTAATTTTTTTATTATTGTTTTTGGTGTTATGTTATTATCTTTGTTGAATTGCATTTGTATTTCTCTTCTTCTATTAGTTTCCTCGATAGATTTTTTCATAGCTTCTGTGACTCTATCAGCAAATAAAATTACTTTTCCATTTACATTTCTTGCAGCTCTACCAATTGTTTGGATCAATGTAGTTTCTGACCTTAAAAAGCCCTCTCTATCGGCATCCATTATGGCGATTAAAGATACCTCTGGTATGTCTAACCCTTCTCTAAGGAGGTTAATACCTACTACAACATCTATTTCACCATTTCTAAGTTTTTTAACAACTTCTGACCTTTCTATTGTATCCAATTCAGAGTGTAGGTATTGAGATTTTATACCCATCAAATTTAAATGATCAGATAGCATCTCTGCATCTTTCTTTGTTAATACAACAGCAAGAGCCCTTTCCCCCCTTTTCACAACCGTATTAAGTTCAGAAACAAATTCATCTATTTGACCCTCAGTTTTTCTAACGACAACTTCGGGATCTATAAGACCTGTTGGTCTAATTATTTGTTCAACTACTTGATCAGATACCTCCATTTCAAAATTACCTGGGGTAGCCGATACAAAAATAGTTTGCTTTATTTTTTCAAGAAATTCATCAAATCTCAATGGCCTATTATCTAAAGCGGACGGAAGCCTAAACCCAAAATCAACCAAATTCTTCTTTCTGGCATAATCTCCCTTGAACATACCGCCTATTTGTGGGACAGCTATATGCGATTCGTCTATAAATGTTATGAAATCATCTTCAAAATAGTCCAAAAGAGACCAGGGGGAATCTCCAGGTTTTCTATCATCAAAATATCTGGAATAATTTTCTATACCTTTACAATACCCCATAGTTTCAAGAAATTCCATATCTTGTCTTGTTCTTTGTTCTATTCTTTGTGCTTCCAATAATTTACCCCGTGATTTGAAAAATTCTATCTGTCTCTGTAAATCTTCTTCAATATTAGACATGGCATTTTGTATTTTCTCTTCAGAAGTCACAAATTCTTTTGCTGGATAAATCGTTATTTTATCAAACTCTTCAATTGGCGTCCTGTTATACAAATCAAATGATTCTATTGACTCTACTTCATCATCAAAAAACAAAACTCTTATACCAAAGTCTTCATATGGAGGGTATATTTCAAGCACTTCTCCCTTCCATCTAAACGTACCTCCTGAAAAATCGTCTTCTTTCCTGGTATAAAGCATTTTACCAAGTTTTTCAAGTATTTGTCTTCTTGGATACCTTTTCCCAGCTCTCAAATACAAGTTTATTCTTTGAAAATCTCTTGGATTCCCAGAAGCGTAAATAGCAGAAACGGAAGAAACAACAATAACGTCTCTTCTGGTTAAAATAGATTTTAAGGTTGACAATCTCATTTTTACCAAAACATCGTTTATGTCCGCATTTTTTTCTATGTATATGTCTCTGGTTGGTACATACGCCTCGGGTTGATAATAATCATAATAAGATATAAAAAATTCTACTCTATTATCGGGGAAAAATTCCTTAAATTCATAGTAAAGCTGTACAGCCAGAATTTTATTAGGCGACATGATAAGAGCTGGTCTGCCTGTTTTAGCTATGATATTAGCCATTGTATAAGTTTTACCAGAACCAGTAACACCCAACAAAGTTTGAAATCTATCGTTATTATCAATACCTTTTACCAAGTCTTCTATAGCTTTAGGCTGATCACCTTGTGGCTCGTATTCAGATTTTAATTGATACATAAAATCACCTCAAATGATCTTCTATTTGCTTTAAATTGGTTATCTTTTCAACATTTTCTAATTTGTATTTGTCACTTCTATCTATTAACAAAGCTTTCATCCCAAAATTTTTAGCCCCATAATAATCTGCTTCAACGTTATCTCCTATAAAGATAGCTTCATCTTTATTAACCTCTAAATTGTCCAAAGAGCTTTCAAAAATTTTTTTATGAGGTTTGTACACTTTTGAATCTTCTGAAATGATCAAATCATCATAGTATATATCATTTTTTTGCAAAACTTTTTTAACAAAATAAATATCTGCATTGGTTATAATGCCTATTTTATATTTTTGATCCCTTAATTTTTCAATTATATCTGCATCATCATATTTTTTCAATCTTCCAAAGGTTTCGTACATCAGATCAACATAATAATCTGAATTTTCTGTTAATCCATACAAAACTTTTAATTTGTTAAACAAAATCCTATAATAATATCTCTCTGGTTTAAACTCTTTTTCGTGGTGCCCATCGAACACCTTTTCATATAAATTATACATTGTTCCTTCAATTTCATCAAAATCTATATTTGTTTCTATTGACAATTCATATGTTATTGGCTTAAAAAGATTATCTGCATCAACAAGAGTTCCAAACAAATCGAATATAACAGCTTTTATCATAATTTCAACTCCCAGTCAGTATAATTTTATATAACTATTATAACAAAAACCGAGAATAGAAATAAATCTATTCTCGGCCATTTTTATAATTAATTAAAACATAAATTCTGTGCCAATATTTATCTTCAAACCATTTTCAGGCGAAAGAGGAGTTACATTTGTTTCATTTTTTATAGGAAAATCAAATATGTAAGTTGTTTCTGCAAAGAAACCAATATTCTTAGTCAATTTGTACTCCATCATTGCACCTGGTGAAAGATAAAAAGAATTGAATATTTGAGTTGGATAATTTGATTTGAATGATGTTTTCACTCCTAAATCAATATTTGGAGTAACACTCATATTGTTGGCATAAATCATATATCCCAATTCAATGCCTGTAAAAGTATCTAACTGGTCACTTGCAATATCAAAGTTAAAATCAAAAGCAAAGTAAAATCCTTCATAGTTATCCATACCAAATTTAAAACCTAAGCCACTTTCACTTGAGTTGAAATTTGTGTAGTAAATATTGACTCTGCCTCTAAACGGGTTCATATATGGATTTTCTAAAACATAGCTAGCGTTAGAAACTCTGAACCTTGTTGGATATTCAGCAATTCTCAAAATAGCTGTTTCTTCTCTAACCTCTTTTACATACAACTTACCATCTAAAATAGTCCTTCTTTCATTGCCCATATTAACACTACTTGCAAATTGAAAAACCATACCTTCATAAATTCCTGCGTTTCTTCCTCGATCAATCTTCACAAAATCATCTATTATATCAGATATAATATTGGCCTTTATTTTAAACAATGCGTTCAATTTTGTAACTATATTAGAAGAAACACTTGAAATCGCGTAATCTCTTGCTTCTCTGTTAGCAGAAAAACTTGATTTAAATCCATCTATATAAGAAGTTCCTCTTCCCATAAATCTTTGATTTTCTTCTACTTCTGCAGTATTTATGTCTATGAGTTTATAATTTACCCATATATTATACTCCCAATAATACTGTTCTATATCCTTATTATATTTTTTCTCTTCAAAAGTATCATAAATTTCAACGAATATTAAGGCATCTGCATCTATACCTTTTAGAGCTTTTGTGTTGTTGCCTCTTATTTTTTCAATTACATCCCTATATAAAAAGTCGTTAGAAGTAACAACTCTGTATTTACCTTGAGAATTCAATCTTGAGGCAATACTTTCTCTCAAAACTGTAGCATCATTTGCGTTACCTGTTGTATAAACGACAAGTGTTTTCCTTATATCTTCTGAAAATCCAAATAAAGATAATAACAAAATCAATAATATAATAAAATATTTTCTCATTTTAGTACACCTCCTCTTATCAATTCAATTATATAACCATTTAAAAAATGATTCAATTATAAAACGATTAAACGACAATCACAAGAATAACTTGTCAACATAGATAATCAAAAAATTGTATAAACAAAATGAGAAAACATTGCTGCTAACAAACCAGCTATTGTATGAGATAAAATAGCTTTACTGGCTAATTTTCTCGATGCAAGTGCATCCATCATAGCAACATGAGTAGATAAGTATCCACTCCAAGTCAACCCAATTGAGGTAAAAACAGCAACTTCGTTACCTGTTAAAATTCCTTCCTTAATAAAAGATGGTATCAACGCTAAAGCTGCACCAGTTGACCCCAAGGAAGTCAAAGGAAAAGCAATTAATTTAGGAGATTCAAACCCAAAAAGAAATTCCAATACTGGAGATATTTTACTAGCTAACCAAGGTAAAAAAGGTACGCCTTCATAGGCTAGCCCCTGATAACCAGTAGCAATATCTTTTGGCCCATAAGTTATTATCATTACAAAAGTAGAAATGATAAGAACTCCAGGAATAATATCTAAGCCAAGTTGAACTCCGCCTTTTCCACCTTCTAAAAGAGCGTCTAAAACTCTTGATCCCGCAGTACCCTCGCGAACTTTTCTCCAGGTTACAGTTTCTTCGCTTTCATTTTCTACATCCCCATACTCTCTTTTGGTAAAAATAGAAAACATTCTAACACTTATAATACTACCGACTACAGCACCAAGCAACCCAATAAAAACTGGTTTCACAAGATTTTCTCCCATTTCACCTGACTGGGCAATCATATATGTGGATACTATAAGCCCCATACCAAATGAAGTCCCCAAATTACACAGTAATGGAATTTGCCATTTTTTAAAAAACTTTATAAACTCCCTATCTTTTGTAAGAGTTAAAATAGCTGGATTATCTGATAAAAAAGTAGTTAAAATTCCAATAGAAGCAGCCCCTGGTAGATGATATAAAGGTTTCATTAAATATTTCAGCAATCTATTTATAAGATTAACAACACCAAACTCAGACAGAAGTGCCCCTAAAGCACCTGTTAACACAGCAACAGCCATTATAAAAAACACTGTATTAAGCAATAGGTCATGTGCTGTTGCCATAAGGGTTTTAAAAAGATTTGCCGGTCCCATATATAAAGAAAGAGGGACAAAAACGCCTGCTAAAATTATTAGAAAAACAAAAGGTTCTGATTCAAGTTTTATATTTCTTCTTTTTACCTTTCTTGCTGGAATCTTTGTTTCCATATTTTCACCTTCACTATGAAAATTTTTTCAGTCAAAACAAAAATACTAGATTTTATACAAAATTCAAAACGCTAAAATCCCTTATTTTTAAGGATAATAGATAATTACCTCAAAAATTCTTAACTTATATTGTTTTTTTACATACATAAAAAAAGATAGGACTTATCCTATCTTATATTGAAGCTATCTTATTTGCAAGGTCTATCTCATTTTTCAACAATGCTTTTCTGTACAATTCCAACTTTTTATCCAAAATAATTCCCGCATTTTCTAATTCTTCGATGTTTAATGATATAAAATCATCAAACTCACCTTTAAAAGCAATGTCTCCTCCTTTTAGCATTAACACTTTCGGCTTTAATTCAACAAATTCATTAATCCAGTGAGTAGCCAAAATCAAAGTTTTACCTCTATTTTTTAACTCTTTAACCATTTTAAAAACAGATTTTCTTGTTTTATAATCAAGGCCAACTGTTGGCTCATCAAAGATTATAAAATCAGGATCGTAAGAAAGGACTGATATTATGGCCACTTTTCTCATCTCTCCGCCAGAAAGATTAAAAGGACTTCTTTCCAAATAGTTGTGTGGTAAAGACAGTATATCCATATACTCTTTCGTTTTTTCTAAATTATATTCAACGTTAAAATTCTTAGGAGCATATTCAAACTCCTCGTTAACCGTAGGTAAGAAAAATTGTGTCTCAGGATATTGAAAAATGATACCTATCTTTTTTCTGATTTCTCTAATATCTTTCTTTTTGTCTTTAATAGACACATCGTCTATGTAAATATCTCCCTCTTCTGGAAATATCAAACCATTAAAAGTATTTATAAGTGTACTTTTCCCAGAACCTGTATGACCAATGAATAACCATAACTCTCCATTTTGGATTTCTAATTCAATATTTTTCAAAGCTTGTTTTTGAAAAGGAGTGTTTTTTGCATAAGTAAATGAAACATTATCTACTTTAATCCCCAAGGTACTTCACCAACTCATCGTAGTTTTTATTTATCTTTTTCTTTATTTCAAATTCTATGGGATATTCTATATTAAAATCATGATTTTTGTAAAATTCATCTCTTTTTCCATCGAAGTGAACTTTACCGTCTTTTAAAGCAACTATTCTTGAAACTTCTTCTAAATCAGCAGAATGATGAGAAGCAATAATAATAGTTTTACCAAGGTTCACCAATCTTTTTATAACCTTGTAAACTTCTCTTCTTCCCACAGGGTCCAACATAGTAGTTGGCTCATCCATGAGAATAACTTCTGGATCCATTGCAACTATTGAAGCAATTGCAAGTCTCTGTTTTTGACCACCAGAAAGAGAATTAGGATCAGACTTTTCAAGGCCTTTAAGCCCTACAACTTCCAAAGCCCATTTTATCCTTCTAAGCATTTCTTCTCTTTCAGTGCCAATATTCTCAAGTCCAAAAGCAACGTCTTCTTCGACTGTAACTCCAACTATTTGATTCTCTGGATTTTGGAAAATATAACCAACTTTAATTTTAGTGTCTTCATTTAAACTTTCTTCTTTGAATACAACTTCACCATCATATTCGGTAAAAATACCGCTCATGATTTTCATCAAAGTTGACTTACCACTCCCGTTGTCTCCAACAAGACCTGTAAATTCACCTTTTTCAAATTCTATATTAATATCCTTGAGAATTTTGTTTTCTCCATATGAAAAGCCCATATTTTTACATCCAAAAAACATATTAATCTTCCTTTACTGATTTATATAGCCTTACTCCACCATCTTTTGCAATAACTTTTGAGTTACCAAATATTTCTTTCATATATTCCATAATTCTTTTTCCACCTTTATTGTGAAAGGCCACTAATTGTAAAGTTCCATTTTCGTTTAAATGGTCTTTAGATTGTTCTACCAATTTCATCCATACTTCTTTCCCTGCAACAATAGGAGGGTTGGAAACAATCATATCGAATTTTTCTTCTTCCCATGGTTCAAACAAATAGCCGTGTCTAATTTCTATATCTGCATTATTATCTTTTGCATTCTTCCCGGCATAATCAACAGCTCTTTTATTAATATCACTCATAAATACTTCGGTAGTGGGGAACTCTTTTTTTATGGTTATTCCTATTACTCCATAGCCACAACCTATATCCAAAATCCTTCTACCGTCCATTTCCATATTCTCAATAAGAGCTATAGTTGCTCTATCAACTCTCTTTTTACCATAAACACCTGAAGGAGCTTCAAAAGTATATTCATGATCATTTTTTAATTTTAAGTTCAATATTTTTGTTGTCAGTTCTGATGTTGGATTTTTTGTATAATAGTGTTCAAATTTATCTGGTTTTTGTGTTTTCTTTTTTTCTTTGTTTTTTTTCAAAGCTTTTTTATCCACTAAATCTAAAACTTCGTCAACATCTAAATGTGCTAAGTCTTCAGGTCCTAAAATTTGAACATCTTCTCTCTTTTGTTTTTTATCTTTTCTGTTTTTACTCAAAGATATTCCTCCTTATTTCTTAAAAACCTATATAAGTCAATTCTAAAGTAAAAGTATAATCTTGATCAAATTTATAAAAAATAAATCCTCCTGGTATAACAGAATAGTTTCCAAGAAAGTTTATATAAAATCTTACATCCCATTCCTCTGTATTAAAAAATTCATAGCCAACATACCCATTAAAAGCTTGCAATTGAGCTAAGTCTTCAGGAAAAACTTGAAAATAGTAATTTAAGCCATCGGTGTTAACTACATTCATCATTCTATAAGATAAATTTGCCCCAAATATCAGGTTAGAAAGTTTCCCGTTGAAAAAAACGTTAGTTCCTAAATAGCCTGCATAATCAGTGGTAGTAGCTGTTTCAGTGAAGGAGTTAAAAAGTCCTATTCCAAAATCGAAATTATCATAGATCAAATCGAGTCCAACATTTATATCATTGTTTTGTACTGGATTTTCCATAGCAAAATTAAAGCTTACAAAAGGTTGAATGTTTTCAAAAAAAGTTTGTCTGTAAGAAAAAGAAAAGTCTTTGTTTGATATCTTTAAATAATTGTTCGAATCTTTGTATCCTGCACCTATACTCTGCGGAATATCCAATACAGCGAATACTTCGGCAAAAACTCCTATAGACATAATAATAACAGTTAGAATCATTACCAATTTTTTCAATTTCACCCCTCCTATAAATCTATTCAATGACATTATATCAAAAAAATATAAAAAGGTGGCTGAGCACCCCGCGGCACACGAAAAACAACGCTTATGGCTGCTCCCTTCCGGGCCTGACCAGATTCACGAGTTTTCGTTGCGCGGGACCCAGCCACTTGTAAGTCCCGAATAGTATTATACCATAGATAATCAAAAAATCAATACTTATGATATCTATTGGGAGTAACAAGAACATTAATTTCCCTTTCCTTTAATATTTCAAGATATTGTTCATCTTTAGGTAAAGCCGGAGGAACAATAACACTTTTAATTTCCCATTCTGATATTTTATTCAAAATAAATTCACTGTTAATTGGAGAATCAAAAACAAGCGTCCCACCTTTTAATTCACCGTCGTATTCATCTGAAATAATTTTTAAAATATTTAAGGCTATTTTTCTGTTTAAAGCGTTTTGAACACCTGAAAATATCCTATTTTTATTAACATAAACTACAGTATCTGATTTGTGTTGCTTGGCTATTTCAAAAGCTATCTTTTCGTTGTACTCCGCATCGATATTCAAGTCTCGATATTCTTGTTTAATCACAAGGTCTTCATCTATTAAATATTCATAATCTTTTTTTATGATCTTTTTATCCATCTTGAAAACCATTGATTTATAACTCAACAGCTTTTCTTTATCCAGCTCTTGAGTTGTCAAAATACAGTCAATTTTAAACTCTTTAAGCTTTTTGATGAGTTCAACATTGTTTGTGAATATAACTCCACCTCTCATCTTACTTGCTTGATTAAAAAAGTTTTCAAAATCTTGTTCAGACGGGTCGTTATAACCAAAAACAAAAACTCCTTTTTTTGCAAAACCCAAAAAGTCTTTCTCAGTTTTTGATACAACGTTGAAAAGTAATTTAATATCTTTTAAAATTCTCAGTGTAGGGCTCTTGTGTTTTGTTAAATTCTCGAGATAATCAAACATACTTTCCTTTTCGGCAATTTTAAGTAACGTTGCATCTTGCAAGGGGTTCGAACCATATCTCAACATCCCTACAATTTCATAAAACTCATGTTCATACTTCTCTGAAGCAAAAAGTTCTGAAAAAATCTTATGTATTGTTGAATCATATCTGGATGTTGAATAAAAAGATTTCAGTGCGAGTTTTCTTCTGTTGTGCAAAGGAACATCTCCACAGTCTTCGATGCTGTCTATAACGCTTTTATAATCAGCAGGGTCAACAATGGGCACAACATCCCTATAATTTTTGGCAGCAGCTCTCAAAAGAGCAAACCCACCAATATCTATATATTCTAAGAGTTGTTCTTCTTTAGTAGTTTTTTCGGCTACCTTGTCAAAAGGATAAAGATTTACAACAACAAGGTCTATCCTTGAAATATTCAAATTCTTTAAATCAGCATCATGATCTTTATTTCCAACCTTTGCCAAAACACCACCAAAAAGTTTTGGATGAATACTTTTCACCCTTCCATTTAAAATCTCTGGTGTATCTGTATAATCTTGGATTTTGGTAACTTTGATTCCTTTGCTTTCAAGAAACTCAGCAGTTCCATCAGTTGAAATAATTTCAACGTGATTTTCATACAAAAATCTTGCAAATTCTTCAAGACCTTCTTTATTATAAGTAGAAATTATTGCTTTTTTGATATTCATATTCCTGCCTCCCATTTATTCTGTTTACTATATTCTATCATTTGATTTATTAATTTTTTTTACAATCACTAAAAATTTAGGAAGCAATTTCTTAATCAAAAATATTTTAAATACTTTTTGATCTCCCAATCTGTGACTTGAGTTTTGTATTCAAGAATTTCTTGTTCTTTTATTGCTATGAAACTTCTAATTATGTGTTTCCCTAAAACTTGTTGAATAAATTTGTCTTCTTTTAACGCTAATATCGATTTTTCTAATGAATCAGGAAGATTATCTATTCCTCTGTGAACTTTTTCTTTCTCGTTTAATTTGTAGATGTTTTCTATAACAGGTTCTTCGGGTACGATTTTATTCTTTATACCTTCAAGTCCAGATGCAAACACTACAGCCAAGAGCAAATAAGGATTTGCAGTTGGGTCTGGACTTCTTAATTCAGCTCTTGTACCTTTTCCCCTTGTCGAAGGAACTCTAATCAAAGCTGATCTATTAGAAACACTCCAGGCTATATTCGTTGGAGCCTCAAACCCCGGAACAAGTCTTTTATAAGAATTAATAGTTGGATTTGCTATAGCTGTAATTGCTTTTATATGTTTAATAATTCCACCAATAAAATATTTCAATTCATCGCTTAACTCTCTTTCAGCATTCTTGTCGTAAAAAATATTCTCCCCATTGTTAAACAAAGAAAGGTGTGTATGCATTCCAGAACCGTTAATATTTGCGAAAGGTTTTGGCATGAATGTGGCATGAAGCCCTCTCAAAAGAGCTACCGTTTTAACAACCAATTTAAAGGTCTGGATGTTATCCGCTGTCCTCAAAAGTTTGTCATATTCAAAATCAATCTCGTGCTGAGAAGGAGCAACCTCATGATGAGAAGCTTCAACATTAATTCTCATGTCTCCAAAAGCTTCAACGATATACTTTCTTGTTTCTTCACCCAAATCGATAGGTAGTAAATCAAAATAACCTCCATCATCTACTAATTCTAAAACAGGATTAGATTTTTCATCTCTTGGAAGCAAGAAAAATTCTGGTTCAGGTCCACAATATCCTTCGTATCCATACTCATTCAATTGATTAATAACTTTTTTCAAAACATATCTTGGATCTCCTTCAAAATGATTTCCTTCAGGAGTTAGGATATCACAAATAAATCTTGCAACTTTACCCTTTTCAACTGTCCATGGAAGAACTGTAAACGTATCCATATCTGGTTTTAAAAGCATATCTGATTCGTCAATCCTTGCAAAACCCTCGATAGAAGATCCATCAAACATAGTTCCTTCTGACAAAGATTCTTCCAATCTTGCCACTGGTATCTCTACATTTTTTAACATGCCGTTGATGTCTGTAACTTGTAATCTTACAAACTTTACTCCCTCTTTTTCTACTAAATCCTTTAGTTCTCCTTTTGTCATAAAATTCCCTCCTAAAAAGTAACAAAGCCGATACTTAATGCATCGGCTTTGTTGTGTATTCAAAAACTGTCCCCGTTAATTTTTATTTCCAAAACAAGAGATTTAAGAACATAATCATAAATATTAGTCATAAATCGTTTCTATTTATATTATATCACCATTATAAAATTACGTCAAATAAAATTTTTTCTTTACAAAAGAAAACAATAGTGATATAATTAATCTTGTAAAAATGGCCCCATAGGATAACGGCCAGTCCATCGGATTCTCAGTCCGAGAGTCGGGGTTCGATTCCCCGTGGGGCTACCAGAGATAATAACCTAAAGTGACCTTTAATTCGGTAACTTTGGGTTATTTTTTATTTCATCTTTATCTCATATAATCCACTCTTATAGTATATTACCTTATCAATAACATCACTTATTACATCTTGTCTGTGTAACCAGTTTTCGGAATTTAACTTTACCTTCATATCTTCATATTTTTCTTTTATTTGTTCAGCGGTTATAGTTATACCTGCTTTTGAATTTATGTAGTTTAATTCAGAAACAATATTATCCCTTTCTACTTCTAATCTTTTTGATTCTTCATCTAATTCTTGAAGTAAAGATCTATTTAATTCACCTTGACTTATTATTCCAACAATATTTTTTATTTTATTTTGAATTTTTGATAAAGCTTCTTTTAATTTGTTTATATCTTCATTTTTTGATTTATCTTTTATTTTTCTTAGATATTTATATAATTCTGCCATTTCTTGATAATCTTGATCAGTAAACCTTTCTATTTGTTTCAAAATATAATCTATAACTATTTTTTCTATTTTATTCTGGCTTACACTTACATAAACATCATGTTGCTTGTTTGCATAAGCACTACAAATATATTTACCAGAAGTTCCTGACATTTTAGCTCCACACTCTCCGCACATTAAATATCCTCTTAATATATATGTTTTTACAGTTCGAGTTCTTTGACCACCTAAAGCAACTTTTGATTTTGCTAACTCCCACTCTTCTTTTTTTATTATAGCTGGAACTACTCCAGGAATTTTAATTGCATCTTCTCTTTCAACATGGTTTCTCTTTTTGTATCCTTTTCCATATACATAAGTACCCACATATTTTTCATTTTTTAGCATATCATGCACTGTAGATGTATTCCAAAGACCTTTTTTACTTCTCGGTTTGGCAAATTCAAGATGATTGTTTAAGTATTCTGTAATTTTTTTATACCCCCAACCTTGATTAAACAGTTTAAATATTTCTCTTACAACTTTAGCCTCATCTCTTTTTATTTTTAACACACTTCTTTTTCTACCTTCTGAATCTTTTGTACTATCAATATAATATCCATATGGAGGTTTTCCGCCCATCCAATAACCATGTTTAGCAATATCTCTCATTCTTTGAGTAGTTCTTTCTTGAGTAACTTCTGCTTCTAACTTACTTTGGGATAATAATATAGACCTCATAAATCTTCCATAAGGAGACCCAACATCAAAAGGCTGATCTACTGCTATAACAAAAATACCTTCTTTTTCTAATTCTTCAATAATCATTTCAGCTCTTGTTTTAGAAAATCTCGAAAATCTATCTATTTTTTCAACCAAAATAATGCTAAATTTTTTGCTATAAGCATCTTCTAATAACTTATCAAAATTCTCTCTACTTTCAGATGTGCCAGATTCTTTATCATAATATTTTTTTACAACTTGAATTTTGTTATTACGAGCATATGTTTCAATTTTTTCAAATTGTCCTTCTATACTTAAAATTGATTGCTCTTTAGTCGAAACTCTGGCATAAGCTGCAGCATATTTCATAATCATCACCTCAAGACTATTCTAATTCATCCTTTTCATTTTGTAGCTGTTCAAGAATTAGTTCTGAAATCAGTAAATCTTTCCCAACTATTCGCTCAATCATTTCTAATTGAAGAATAGAAAATTCTTTTCGATTTTCTTCTTTAATATAATCGATAATTTTAATACTATCTCCCCCTTACCTTGCATGAACATTGAATAATATGATGGTTATACGAACGTATTATTAAAATTATACTCCCACAAATTTTAAAAGTCAAGAAAATAAATTACGACAATTATAGTCATAACACGTGTTAATATATGTTATTTGAGTGAAATTCTTATATTTGCTATAATTTAGTACTATGTAACGATTATGTAAAACATAAACTTATCAATTGATATATTAATTATCAGAATACTACAAAATAGAGATTATAAAATAAAATATCCCCAGGAGGGGATATAATGTTGAGAGAGATCCAAATAATATATAAAGAAAGTGAATATACGTTATTAGAAGATTCTTTGTCTCTTTTGCCTGTAATTTATGAAGAGGAAGATTTTTTGAAGCTACAATTTAGCTCAGAGGACCTATTTGAAATACTTGATTATTTAAAAGACTTTAATATAGAAGTTGTTTTATATGAAGGAATTTTGAATATAAAAGGATTTATATCTTTATGTGAAGTTATCTATGGAGAAGCAACTTATAATTGCCCAAAAGAAGAAAAAAACCTCTGAAATTAATCAGAGGTTATATTTTAATTGGATTAACATTTTTATTAAAAATCATTATTTCTTTTCCTTTATGTTTTTTTCCGGTTGAATAATTTAAACTGTATTCAATTTGATTGTATTCAGAATACATATTTTTGATTGATTGAACGTTATCATATGTTACTATCCATGGAATATTTTTTACAGTTTTTATTTTCAATGATAAATCTTTATGGTCTTTCTCATTATAATAATTATGATAAAGCTGTTTACCTTTATTGAAATATGGAGGGTCAAAAAAAATAAAATAATCTTTTTTCATTTTTTTTATATTTTGCTTTATAAAATCAGAAGTATCTTTATTATACATTTTAATCTTAGATTTAAACTCAGAAATCCTTATAATTCTTTTTATTAATTCATTTTTTTTAAAACGGCAATCCATTTTATATTCACTATTTTGATTTTTCCCGCCAATTACCCCAGCGTTTATAATTCCAGACCTATTAGTACGATTGAGAAAAAATGTTGAAAAACCTAAATTAAAAATATCTTCATTATTTTTATTATTTTGAATATCTTTATAATGATACCAATTTTTCATGTTAATGTCAGTTTCTTCTATTTGCTTTATAAATTCATCCGTGTGATTTAGAATTGAATACCAAAATGAATATATAGAAATATCTATATCATTAATAATTATCTTTTTCACCTTATTTTTCATAAGTAATTTAAGAGCAAGACCTGCTCCTCCAGCAAAAGGTTCTATATATGAATAATTATTAAAATTATTTTTTTCAATTAGTTCTACAATTTCATTATAAAGTTTAGCTTTTCCCCCTGGATATCTTAGAGGAGAATAAGATTTAAAAGCCATAATATCATTCCTTTTATTTATTTCAATTTAATTATACAATAATTTTTAATTTTTGGCCAGTGGTTTATGATCCCAATCTTTTGAGTTTATATCATGATAATCTGATACTTTCTTAAATAAAATATTCAAATCATGAAAAAATTTATCTATATCTTTTCTATTTATAGGATTATCAATCCAATGTTTTATTACATATTTCCAGAAAAGTTCATATTTATTAAATATCTTTTTATTTTCCTTTCTTTCTAACCCTTTAGAGCTCTTATTTTCATCATTTTTGACATCTTTTATTTTCTTTTCTTTTTTTTCTATATCCACTAATATATTTTTCAAAAAATGGTTTTTTGTATAGCCTTCATTTTCTAATATATTATTTTTAAAGAAATCATTATCGTTAGAAATAATTGTTTTTGCATAATCAAACAATATTTTTTCTGGAGAATTTTTACCTGGGAGAGAGATTATTTTTCTATCTAATGAAATATCATTTAAATCTTTATCTCCATCAAGTATGCCAATTATTTGAAAGCTTGTTCTTAATAGCTTATCATCATTAAAAATATTTTTCAAACTATCCCCAGATAAATCAGCTTTTACCAAATGAAAAAATGAATAAAGATCTTTGTTATATTCATCTTTATAATAATTAAATAGCATATCAATCCATACTCTTGCTTCATCATCTTCAGATAAAATTGGTATAAAATTTTTTAAAAATTCATCTTTTTTTAATTTATTTTTTAAATACATCTTAACTTTATAAATATCTATGTCTTCATTATAAGTAATACTATCAACATTATCTAAAAAATAAAATACTTTATCTTTTTTCTTTAAAGCATACTCTAATAATGTTATGCTGTGTGTGGTAAAGAAGAATTGTATTTTGTAGTCTTTTGAAAAATTTCTAAATAAATTTAGTAGTTTAATTTGATATTCTGGATGTAAAGATGCGTCTAATTCATCAATTAATAAAATACTTTCTATTTCTCTAAAACTTTCTATTGATTCGTAATAATATTTTAGAGATATTAAAGAGGTTAATATTATAAATAAGTTATCTTCTCCAGCAGAAATTGTATTAGAATCAATTCCTTCAATATCTGTGTCAAAATCAGCTCTTTTTTTAATATCTCCCATTTCTTTGCTATCATATAATTCTATTTTTTGCCCTGTAAAACTATAATATATATTGATTAATTCATCTTTGTACTTATTTGGTAATCCTTTATTAATTTTTTTTATTTGATTTTCATAATTAAATTCTCCATACGAAAATAATCTAAATAACCCTAAATATATAATTGGTAACATTGGTAAACTTTCTGACGCTCCTTTTTTGTATACAGGTTTTATTGAAAATCTATTTTTATTTCCTTTAGTAGAATTATGCCTTCTGAAAGATAATTTAGTATCATCAAAATAGTGGCATTTAAATAATGTGCCTTTTTTATTTAAAGCAGGGTTGTTATACTTATCGTCTCCTCTTGTTAATGATTCAATTTTTGGGTTTATTAATTTATTAATATTTTTTATAACGTCAATAGACTCTTCATCCTTTGTCCAATTATTTTCTCTACCTTTTTGTATAGCTTTAAAAGAATTACTAATTATATGCAAAAGAGAACTTTTACATGTTCCATTGGTTCCGGAAATAACATTAATATTTTTATCAAATTCAAATGAAATATTTTTAAATTTTCGATAATGTTCAAAATAAATATTTTTAATCATTTTTATTTTTTCCCCTTTCATTCTTAATATTCTCAATCTCTTGATCTAATTTTCTTTTTTATTTTTTACCAAGTAAATAATTACTGATATTGCTATTACTGTTAATGATATTAGTAAAAGTGTTTCCATAGAATCTTCTTTTCAAGTTGACAGGTGATAAAAAATGTTATAAAATACATAAGTAAATCTTCTTTTCTCTCAGAAGATTTTTCTCTACCTGATATACGTTGATAAAATCATTCAGAGCCTTTTTAGGCTCTCTTTTTTATTTAAAGCTCTTTGTCTTTCAAATCATTTATTTTAGATAAATATTTATCAAGAGCCTTAGGTTTTTTCAAATAATTTTTATGTTCTTCAATTTGGTTATAATATTCTTGAAATTTTTTAATTCTTGTTTTTGATGTTTTATAATCTTTTATTTTTTTAATTTCACTTTTAAAATATTTTTTATAATGTCTTACAATAGTATCTTCTCTAAGAGATGGGATACTTTTCAATAATTTTGATGGTTTTGGATCAACTGTTTTGATTTTCTTTTTTTCATATTTAAGAAGTCTTTCCCCAATTTCTTCAATAACCTCTATTCTGCTAAGTTTAGTATCTATATTTTTTGATATGTTTATTAACTCAATAGAATCATCAAAGATTTCTTTATCTCTTTCCAAAGTCATAACTAATGTTTGAGTACAAGGCTCACAAAGACCATATTTATTTGTTTTAAAAAATAATCCTTTTCTATTGCATAATTTACATTTTGACATTTTTATCACTCATTTTCCGTTTCTATTAAATTATTTATTCTTTCTAACTCATTTTCTAATAATTCTTTATACTCTTCGAAATAATTTGATGAATCTTTTAAATTTATATTTGGAATATTATTATAATAAAAATCTATAGTTATGTTATTAAAATATTCATTAGGAAATAAAACAAAAGTCTTATACAAAAAATTAATTGGAGGTTCAATACTTAAAAAAGCTGAAAAAGGATGCATAACTTCTTGTAAAGAATTATCAAACCAAATGAATTTGTTGCTTCTAAAAATAATCTTTGAATTATAAAATTTATCTACATAAACATCTGTTTTTTCTTTTAGTAATACAGTAAACATAATTGGAGTGAATTTATCACTTAATTTATTTTTTAGTTCTTTTTTTGAATAAGTAGAATTTTCGTCAATTACTTTTAAAATGTCTTTTGAAAAATCATTAAAATTATTTGAAATAACAATACCATATGTTCTATAATTTATCCCTTCGTCCAAAGTATCCCAACCATAAGAAACGTTTAGAGAAAGTTTATCATTCTCAATGTTTACTCCCAATGTAATCATAACTAATAAAAACATTACTGCCATAAATACTTTCTTCATACTACCCCTCCTAAAATTTGATTAATTAATAACCCTTTATTCGTATAACACTTGATACATTAATTAAAAAATGGAGTCCTTCTTTAGGACTCCATTCTTATTACTCCTATAAACCTACCTATTATTTTATAATCTTTTGAAATATCTTGTTTTTCAGTATCAATAGTTTGGAATAAGACTTCTTTATCGTTTATTGGTAAAGCTCGTCTTATTTTTGCTTCATTATCTAAATAAACATAGACAATATCGTTCTTTTTGAAATTCTTTGTTGAGGTAAACAAAGCTAAATCACTTTCTTTGATTTTTGGAGCCATTTCGTTATTTGAAACAGCAACAATAAAATCACAACCCTCTATATCAGGTAAAGTAATTTTCCTTATCTCATTTAATTGTAGCATTCCATTCTCAAAATAAACCCCTTTTATAACAGGCTTTTCATAGAAGCTAACATTACCCACCTTAGCAACTTTACTTTCATCATATCCCGTTAAATATTCAACAGTTGTGTTTAACGCTTTAGCTAATTTCCTTATATTTTCGTTTGAAGGACTATCATACCCATTTTTATATCTAGAAATTTGAGATTTAGAAACCCCAATTATTTTTGCTAGTTCTGTTTGACTTATCCCTTTTTTAGTCATTGATAATAGAAGTCTATCGGTTCTTAAACGCATTTAATCACCCCTACAAATTATATTATAATTTAACTAAACAATACTAAACAATTTAAAACTTTACAGAATTTAAAGATTTTTTATTATAATCGACTTTATTTGATATTATTTGTATTTATTTACAGTACAATATGTTTTAAACAACACTAAACATGTGATAATATATTAGTGAAATCACGCAAAATAACTAAACAAGGAGGTAATCAAAATGGATTATAAATCAATAAATGAATATTGCACAGAAAACAAATTAGATTACAAATCTTTTTTTCATATTGTAAAAGCAACAAAGTTAAAACCCTTTATACAGAAATCAGCTAGATACACATTATACAAAAATGAAGATCTGGATAAAGTTAAGAAATTATATGAAAAATTACCTGAACTACTTAAACAATAACAAGAATTAAATCATTTAGAGCTAAAGGAGGTTTTTATATGCATAGAGTTACTCCTGAAGAAGCTATCGCAGGATATTTGATTAGAAGCGGAATGTTAGAAGAAAGAAATCAAAAAAAACACCGAGTTAACTAAATAAGATTTTTTAATAACAACACAAGCTGATTGACAAGTTAATAGGATAACGAATACTGGAAGGCTATATGGAAAACCCGTTCAATCTTTGCGATTGCTAACTTATAGCAGTGAAGGTAGGAGGTTATCTTTTAGATATATACCAAACCCCAATGTTTCATTTACCCTTAGCCTGCCTGCTTTGCAGGTGGGCAATTTTAAAGGAGGAATAAATATGAACAATTTAGATTTATTTAAAAATCAACAAATTATACCCCTGAAAGAAAATGAAAATGGTGAAGTTTTAGTAAGTGCAAGAGATTTACATGAATTTTTGGAAATAAGAACTGATTTTAGGCATTGGTTTCCAAGGATGTGTGGTTATGGTTTTGAAGAAAATGAAGATTATACCCCGGTCATTTTTGACCACCCCTTAAACAATCAACCTACAAAAGATTATGTAATGAAAATAGATATGGCAAAAGAAATAGCAATGATCCAAAGAAGTCGTAAAGGAAAAATGGCTAGAAAATATTTTATTGAAGTAGAAAAAGCATGGAATAGTCCAGAAATGATAATGAAAAGAGCTCTTGAGATAGCAAATAAGAAAGTAGATAAATTATCTTATGAATTAGAAGTTGCAAGACCAAAAGCTATGTTTGCTGACAGTGTATCAGCTTCAGAATCAACTATCTTGGTAAGAGATATGGCTAAAATTCTTAAACAGAATGGAATAGAAATTGGGGAGAAAAGATTATTTGAATGGTTGAGGGAGAATGGTTATTTAATAAGGGCAAGGGGTCATGATAGAAATATGCCCACCCAAAAGGCCATGGACTTAGGGTTATTCAGAGTCAAAGAGACTACTGTAACCCGCTCAAACGGGAAAATAACCATAAGCAAAACTCCAAAGATTACAGGCAAAGGGCAGACATATTTTGTCAATAAGTTTTTAAAAATAAAAACTCATTAAAAAAAGGCCCTTAAAAGAGCCCCACACATTTTTATTATACCACAAGGAGGCAGAAAAATGGTATCAACTACTATAAATATTCAAAGAAAAGCCTTGACATATGCAATAAACGAAAACATGAATACAATAACAAATTCTTTTACAGCTCAGGAACTTATAGATCTATACAATGAACAAGAAAAGGTGGAAGATAAGCTTAAAAAATACATTCTTGAAGAACACAAAAGAACTGGGAATACAGTATATCAAAAAATATATAACCAATTGATTCAAATAGATAAATTGCAAGATATGTTTATAGAAGAAATTTATTTATTAATGAAAAGAATAGCTTTAGAGAACAGGAGATCTAATGGAAAATTATCTTTTTATGACAATAAAGGGGTATATCAAAAAGCGATGGTTAAAAAGGGGCTTAGAGAGTTTAGCAAATACAGAAAATACAGGAATAAACAAATGAGATTGGAGGATAACAATGGATAAAAAATTTACTCTAACAAGAGCTTTATGGAATATTGAAAATAGCAAAGATAATTATATAACTCATGAAGAAATGAAAATCATTGAGAAATTTCAAGCAAGAAAAAAGAAAGAAAAAACTAACAAAGAGGTGGAAGAGCATGAATATAACACTTAAAAAATTGAAACTCAAGAATTTTAAAGGTATTAGAGACTTAGAAATAGATTTGGGTAAAGAAACAAATATATATGGGAGAAATGGTTCAGGAAAAACAACTGTGGTAGATGCTTTTTTTTGGTTACTTTTTAATAAAGACTCAAACGATAGTGCAAATTTTGAGATTAAAGAACTTGATGAAGAAAACAATGTTATCTACGGATTGGATCATGAAGTCGAAGCTGAGCTTAACGTAGATAGCAAAATTTTGAGCCTGAGGAAAGTTTTTAAAGAGATTTGGACAAAAAGACGTGGTGAATCAGAAAAGACTCTCACGGGCCATACAACGGATCATTATATAAATGATGTTCCAGTTAAGAAAAAAGATTTCCAGGAAAAGATAAATGAACTTATAGAAGAGAACATTTTCAAAATAATTTCTGATCCAAAATATTTTTCTGAAGTACTACATTGGAAAGAAAGGAGAAAGATACTACTTGAAATAACTGGCGATATAACAAACGAAGATGTTATAAAAACAAACAAGAAATTTGAAGCTTTAAGAGAGTTACTTGAAGATAACGACATAGATGATTTAAGAGTGGCGTTCAATTCTAAAAAAAGAAAAATAAACGAGGAAATAAAATCTATTCCTATAAGAATAGATGAAGCAAACAATTCAAAGAATAATTATGATTTTAAACAGATAGAAAAAGAGCTTAAACAAGAGAAGATGAAGCTTGAAAAGATTGAAAATCAAATAGCAGATGAATCAGAAAAGACAAAAGAAATTTCAGAACTAAAAACAACTATTTATCAGAAAAAATCAGAATTAGACAAAATAAGATACAAAAAAGAGTCAGAAGCATTCAAACCAAAACAAGAATTAGAATCCAGTTTATCTTTGGCCAAAAATGATTTAGAAGAAAAAGAAAGAAACTTAAAAAATCTAACACAACAAATTGAAAGAAATAAAAATGCTATTGGTCAATACAAAGAAAAGATAACTAACTATGAAAACAAAATAAAAGATTTGCAAGATAAAACAGATAAAAAGAGAAATCAATGGAGATTAGAAAAAGAAAAAGAACTTGAATTACCTCATGATTTTACGTGCCCTTATTGCAAACAAGAATTACCTCAAGAACAAATAGATGAAAAGATTGAAGAGATTAAACTTAATTTTTTTGAGGAAAAGAAAAACAAATTAGCAGAAATCACACAAGAAGGATTGGGTTATAAAAAACAAATTGAAGAGTACCAAGAATATATACAAGATTTTAGAAATGACATCAACAAGCTTGAAAAAGAAATTAATGAAATGGATACAGAAAGCATAAAAAAAGATATTGAAGAACAGAAAAACATAGTTGATAATTTAGAATCAAGGATCAAAAATTTTGCACCGGTGATTGAGGAGACTGATGAAGAGAAAAGGTTAAATAAAGAAATAGAAGATTTAAAGGCAAAGGTAGATTCAGTATCAGATACTAATTTAGATGATTTAAAAGCAGAAAAAGTTGAAATAACTAAAACTATAGATAATTTAAAAGAAAAAATGTCCTATAAAAAACAAAATGAAACTATTGATAAAAGAATCAAAATTCTTGAAGAAAAAGAAAAGAATTTAAGCCAGGAAATGGCAAGAATTGAAGGTCAAGAATTTCTTTGCGAAGAGTTTATAAAAACAAAAGTTGATTTACTTGAAAGCAAGATAAACAAGAAATTTAAAACAGTTAGGTTTAAGCTTTTTAAAGAGTTAGTCAACGGTGGGATTGAACCAACTTGTGAGCCGTTAATAAATGGTGTACCTTTTACCAGTGCCAATAATGCTGGGAAAGTAAACGCTGGATTAGACATAATCAACGTATTAAACGATTACTACGGAGTTATAGCTCCTATTTTTATAGACAACAGAGATCTTATTACAGAAATTATAGATACAAAAAGCCAGATAATTAATTTATATGTAAGTCCTGAAGATGTAGAACTAAGAATAGAATCAAAAGAAATGGAGGGAGTTAAATGAGTAATTTATTAGAAAGCAATAAAGGCGTGAAATTTGATATTGAAGGTGAATCAATTAGTTTAACTTTTAGTACAGTTAAAAATTATTTGACTCGTGGAAATGAAACAATAACAGACAAAGAAGCCGTAATGTTTATGAATCTTTGTAAATACCAGAAGTTGAATCCCTTTCTAAATGAAGCTTATCTTGTAAAATTCAAGGGAAGTTCAGCTCAGATTATAACGTCAAAAGAAGCTTATATGAAAAAAGCAGAAAGGAACCCAAATTTTGATGGTTTTCAAGCTGGATTAATTGTTGACAGAGATGGAACTGAAATTGAAATAGAAGGAAGTTTTATCAGAAAAGGAGATACACTTCTTGGTGGTTGGGCCAAAGTTTATCGAAAAGATAGAAAAATTCCTTCTGTTGCAAGAGTTGATTTACAAGAATACGACAAAAAACAAAGTACCTGGAAAGAAATGAAAAAAACTATGATTAGAAAAGTTGCAATAGTTCAAGCACTTAGAGAAGCTTTTCCAGTTGATCTTGGTGCTTTATATACCGAAGAAGAGGCAGAAGCCATAAGACAAACAAATATTCCTAAAGAAGAAATAAAAGAGAATGCAAACAAAAAGACTCTTAAAATAGAAAAACAAGATGAAAAAACAGAAGAAAAAGAAGAAATCGAACAACCTGAAATAACAGTAGAAGAACCAGAAAATGACCAAATTAAACTAATGAAAGATGAAATTTTTGGAAATGAAGGACCAGGATGGTGATAAAAGTTTTAGGATCAAGTTCAAAAGGTAACTGCTATCTTATTGATAAATTATTAATACTTGAAGCTGGAATATCGCTCAAAGAAGTAAAAAAAGAATTAGATTTTGATTTATCTTCTGTAAAAGGTTGTTTGATTACGCACTCGCATGGTGACCATTCCAAATATGTAAAAGATTATGTTGCTTCTGGAGTTGATTGCTACATGACAAAAGAGACAAAAGAAAAGTTAGGAATTGAACATCACAGAATCAAAGAAATTGAATCAGAGCACCTCTTTGAAATAGATGGCTTCAAAATCCTCCCATTTAAGACCCAGCACGACTGTGATGGTAGTGTTGGGTTTTATATCAACTCTGAATATGGGAACATTCTTTTTGCTACTGATACTTATTATTTACAGTACAAGTTTGAGAATTTGAATCATATACTTATTGAAGCAAACTATTCGGAGGATATTCTCCAAAACAATGTAGAATCAGGAAATGTTTCTGAATTTGTGGCCAACCGTATAAGAAAAAGTCATTTTGAATTAGAAAATGTGAAAGAATGGTTGTTGGCTAATGATTTAAGCAGAGTAAAATCAATAACCTTAATACATTTATCTGATCAAAATTCAGATTCAAAAATGTTTAAAGAAGAAATTGAAAATTTAACTTTTATAAAAACAGAAATTGCAGATACAGGAAAATTACTCCCGTTGACATAGATTAACCAAACCCTATTTTGCTTGGAGGATTAACCACCCTCCAGGCTCTTTTTAAGAGGTGATAATAATGGTTTGTATAACAAGAAAATTTGATGATGTTTTGAAATATATGGAA
The DNA here is from genome assembly GCF_900102615.1 of Geotoga petraea. NCBI lineage: Bacteria > Thermotogati > Thermotogota > Thermotogae > Petrotogales > Petrotogaceae > Geotoga > Geotoga petraea. The sequence goes on from NZ_FMYV01000004.1 coordinate 70,455, forward strand.
AGAAAAATAGAAATCAAGGGATTATCTTTATATAAAGGTGTATATGTGTTTAGTGTGAATGAATAAATTGAGTAGGTGAGAGGGAAAGGGGGATGAATCTGTAATTCATCCCCTCTGAGATCACCTCAATCAGTTAGGAGTAGATCTGTAGTGTGCTGGCACGATTAAAATTTCTTGGGGATTGAATCATTTCCCCCAAGATTTTCTTACCAAGGAGGATTAAAATGTCAGATAAATTAGAATTACAAGGAATATATAAAAAGGGATATGGGCTTATTTCAAAAGAAGTTATGCAATCACAAGAATTATCAATAGGAAGTAAAGCTCTTTACTCCTACTTATGTAGTTATTCTGGAGCAGGAAATACAGCTTATCCTTCAAGAAAAAAGATTTGTTATGATTTAGGAATTCACCAAGATACTTTAACTAAATATTTGAACGAATTAGTTGTGGAAGGTTACATAAAAAAAGAACAAAAGAATATAAAAGGTAATTTTCAGAGAAATATTTATTTAATTTTAGCGATACGAGAAAAACCCGTTACGGAAAAAAACCGTAACGGTAAATTTCCGAGTCGGGAAAAACCTGACACTAATAATAACAGTATTAATAATAATAACAGTGATAATAATAATAACAAAGGTATATATATAGTCGAAATTGAAAAAATTGTTAATTATTTGAACGATAAAAGCGGGAAAAAATACAAACATACAACACCTAAAACACAAAAATGTATTAGAGCTCGTTTGAAAGAAGGGTTTGATTTTGATGATTTTAAAACAGTTATAGATAAAAAGTGTAAGCAATGGAAAGATGATCCAACTATGAATAGATATTTAAGACCAGAGACTTTGTTCTCTCCAAAATTTGAAGGATATCTTAATGAGGAGGATACATATGAAACAAGAAGATATTCAACATACTATCAAGAAGATAGAAGAAAAGAAAAACTCAGAAAAATCAAAGATCCAGCCTCACTATGATTGTCCTTGTAAAGATCCTTCAGTTTGTCAGTTAGGAGGATATATTTTACAAGACGATGGAACAGTCAGAAGATGTGAGAAATATTTTAAATGGAAAAAGAATCAAAAAATAATTAAGAAACTACAGATTACATTACCAAAACAATTCTGGAATAAGAAATTTCCTAATTTTGAAACATATAACGAATCATTGAAAAAAGCTCTTGAAAAAAGTAAAAAATACGCTACAAAAAAACTGTGGAATAAAGGAATTAATTTATTTTTCCTTGGTGGTTATGGCAGAGGTAAAACACATCTTGCTGCTGCTATTACAAGACATGCAATAGTTTCTAATGAATCAGTTGTTTTTATTACTGGTCCACAGCTTGGTGGAGAATTTAAAGAAGTAAGAGAAAAATTTAATAAATTAAAAGATGTAGATCTTTTAATTATAGATGATCTTGCGGGGGAATTAGAAAACTCTTTCCTTTCGCAAGAATTTTTTAATCTTATCAACTATAGGTATGAAGCTAATAAAGGGATAATTTTAACAAGTAATCTGAGTAAAAAAGTATTAGAAAACGAAACTATAGGACCAAGAGTATGGGATAGACTCCAGGAAAAAAGTGTCTTTATAGAAATTAAAACTCCTGAGAGTTATAGAAAAAAGAAAAGAGATCTGTTAGATATTTAAATACTACCATGATTGAGGTGATTTGATGACTTTTGAATTTTCAGAAAAAGAAATTATGTTATTAAGACATTCAACCGCTGAATATGCAAAAATTTTAGGAAATAAAATACTTGAAGAATCAAGAGAAAATAAATTGATAAGACAAGATGATTTTTTAAAGCAAAAATACGAAGAGGTAAGAGAGCTGAATAAGAAGCTTAGTTTAAAGGTGGTGGTTTAGTTGTTTTGAACATTGCAGAAGATGTGGAAAAAAATTAAAAAATTTTGATTCAAGGTTAAAAGGTTATGGGCCAACTTGTTTCAAAATTCTATTTGACAATATAAAAATTGTAAAAGGTGTTCAGATAAATAAAAATCAGCTAAAACTCTTTAAGGAGGAAAAGAAATGATTTGGATATTAATAATAGTTTTAATATATATTTTGTTTTTTAGGCTTTTGCAGTTCATTGGACAACATTCAGATATTGAGCAACATTTGGAAGATGAATATCAAATTCAGTTTTTAAAAGAAAAGAAGAGAAAAAAAGAGCAGAAGATTAATGATCATTTACATTTTTTAAGACACGGTTATATTAAACGAAATTAAAAATTTTTTGGAGGTAATAAAATGTGGTATATAAAAATTCTTGATGATAAAGGAAAACTTAAACAAAAAGGACCTTTCAGACATTATAAATTTGCTGAAGATTTAGCAAAACGTATTGCTGAAAGAGATGATATCAAAAGAACTTATTTGGTTAGGAGAGAGACAAAAATGAAAGTTTAAACATATCCCCAGCAAATTCTAATAAAAGGCAGGTGAGAAACTCCTCCTTTAAGCTATATATACGCAGACTGATCAGTCAATTTCCCCGGCTGGGCGGGGATTTTAGGAGGTATAAATATGGAGAATGTTTATAAATTGAATAAAAAGGGGATAAAAAATGACAAAGCAAGAATTTACAAAAAAATTATTAAATTAATGACTGAAAATAATAAATAATTTTTAATTATAGACAGTTTACAAAAATTGAGGAGGTAAACCTTATTAAAATGAAAGAAATTGAGAAAACTTTGGAGGAATTAGACAATATAATGTTAGATATTAAAAAACAAGAAAAATTTAAAAATGCTGAATTGATTGATTTGAAAGAAATGAAATATGATTTGGTTTCGCATGTAGAAACTATAAATACGATAATTCAAAATAATAAAATGGAAGGAAGATGAATAATGGCAAATTATGATTATGATATATGGAATACTGGCATATGGGTTTTCAATGCTAATAAATATACTAAAGAAGACGCTAAAGCTTTATGGATAATAGGAATAGATGAAAATGACATTTTTACAAATGAAGAAATACAAATAGTATCAAATGCACAACCACCAGAACCAGAAAAATATTATGCAAGATATTTTCCAGTTCCTCCAGACTCCGTAGATGGAAGTGATTTTGATGGTGGTTGTTATGCTTTAACGACAACAGCTGCTGCAAGAAAGAAAAAACCTGGGGAATTTGAAGTTTGGGTAATTGAATCCCATGGTGATTTCCTAGACAGAATATTAGGAGATGACAATAATGTCAATAGCATATAATAAAATAATTCTTATTGGAAGATTAACAAGAGATCCAGAAATTAGATCAACTGTTAGCGGTTCAAGCGTTGCTAACTTTTCATTAGCAGTTGATAGGCAGTCTAAGAATAACAATGACGTTGATTTTATCAATATAGTTGCTTTTGGAAGACAAGCTGATTTTGCAAGTAACTATCTTTCTAAAGGAAAGCTCATTCTTGTTGAAGGTCAATTAAGAATAAATAAATGGACAGATAGAAATGATGTAAAAAGAGAAACAGCTGAGGTATGGGCTAATAGAATGGCATTTATGGAAACTAAAAAAGCTCAAAATCAAAATATTCAACAACCAACCCAAAACAACCAATATAATGATGAAATGCCTGGATTTGATGAAGATCCATTCGAGGATATTGAGAATGATTTAGATACAAATACATTAACAAGATAGAAGGTGATTTCATGTATATTTATTTGAATAAACCTATTGAAAAAATTAAAAAAATGAATAAAGATAAAAGAAGTATATTAGTTGCTAATGAAGGAGTTTTAGTTTCAGAAAAGAATAAGCCTGGAACTTATTTAGATGATAATTACAATGTAATAAGATTTAAAAAAAGGGAAATAAGTTAAACTGTAGAATAACAAAAATGAATAACAGAAAAAATATAAAATTTTTATTAAAACATATAAAGGAGTTGTCAACATGAACATTTATTATGAATCAAAGGAATTAAGAACAGAGAAAAAATATTTTGATGATGCAGGAATCGATTTAAAAGCAAAAGAAAGAATTACTATTCAACCAGGTGAAATAGTAGCAGTTTCAACAGGAGTAACTTCTGTTTTAGATGAAGGCACTTATGGACAAGTTGTTGGAAGATCATCTATGAATTTAAAAGGTATTGATTGCAAAATAGGAACTATTGATGCTTCTTATAGAGGTGAAATTAAAGTTGTTCTACATAACTTAAATAAAGAACCTGTTATTATAGAAAAATACGATAGAATAGCTCAAATGATTATCCATAATTGTCATTTAGACTATAACGAGATAATTGGAGTTGCTCCTTCTGATACTGAAAGGGGGGCAAACGGATTTGGCTCAACAGGCAGGTAGTATTTCAGCAAAAGAATACAAAAAGCTTATATCAAAAAAATCAAAATATAGAAATAAAAAAGTAATTATCGATGGGATAAAATTCGATTCTAAAAAAGAAGCAAATTATTATAAAAATTTAATAATATTAAAAAGAACGGGGTTTGTAATTGATTTTAAATTACAGCCTCGTTTTTTATTGCAAGAAGGCTTTAAAAAGAACGGAGAAACTTATAGGCCAATCTACTATATAGCTGATTTTTGGGTTAAGTATAAAGATGGAACAGAAAAGATTATAGATACTAAAGGAGTTAAAACACAAGTTTATAGATTGAAGAAAAAACTTTTTGAAAAGAGATATAAGAATTTAACTATTGAAGAAATATGAGGTGATCATATTGTATGCGATTGTACAGACTCCAGATAACGAAATTTTAATTCAGTTATATTCAAGAGAGATTAATAATTTTGCTGGATACAAAATTCTAAAGAAAGATATCGAGAGTAGTTATGATGCCATAAATGAAGCAGCAAGGTTATCTTTAGATAATAAAAAAACCCCGTAGCGAGCGGGGTTAAAAATCCTATCCTCTCTATTATTTTACCAAAATAGGGAGGTAATCCGAAATGCAAGTTAATGATAAATCAAAAAATAAATCTTGTAGCTATACAAAAGAAGATTTAAAAGTAATAAGAGATTTAAAAAAATTATCCAAAATTTGTAATGACAAAGAATATTTGAAAGCATTATTTAGAAATTATAAACACGCTTTAGGAGTTCTTTATGAAAGGCCAGTTGAAATAGTATTGAATGAGGTTACTGCTTTAGAGGTATATATTGAATCAATGAGTACTTATAAAAGGGAACTTGATTTTTTTAATGAGATAAGAATAGGGAAATTCACTGATCCAATTATTATTAAGAATAATGTAGAAAAATATTGGACATGGATTTCACCTGAGAGCAGAAGAGTTATTTACTGGAGATATATCGAACATGAGAAATGGGAAGTATTATCAGACAGATTAAAAATTACAAAAAGAAATGCTATCTATTCAAGTAATAATGGGTTTGATACGATTATCAAATTCATGAATTTTGGTAATAGATTGTTTTAGCATTTCACCTTATTTTGAATTTTATGGTATAATTGTATTGTAAGTTGATGACACCTAACCTTTTGGTTGGGTGTTTTTTATTTATATCCCCAATTTGTTTTTTTGATTATTTTTACTATAATATAAATGATTAATAAATTGGGGGGATAAGAATGAATAAGAAAAAAGATCTTTTAGAAACATATTCCGACTTACTAAGCAAAATTCAAGAAAAAAAAAGTCTTTCTATTTTTGAATCTTTTTTAATTCCTATAATAGCAAGGACTATACAAAATATACATAGCTTTTATTTACTTTATAACAATGCTTTATATGATAATAGCGTAGTTATAATAAGATTACAAATTGACAATATTATAAGAATGACTGCTTATGAATACTCAAACAATAATTTTATAGATGATTTTTTAGCAGGAAAACAAATAAATAAAATGAAAATGAAAGACGGCAGACGAATGACTGATCGGAATCTATTAAATAAGATAGAGGAAAATGATCGAGGGATTTATATTTTAATCAATTCTTTTTATAAAAAAAGTTCAGATTATATACATTATTCTTTAAGTCATATTAAATCAACTTTCAGAAAAGGAGACAATAATGAAATATATGCAAATATTCCAATTAATAAAAAAGATTTTATAAAAGAAGACAGAGAAGAATTACTAAACGCTTTTAATTTTTTAAGTGACTATTTATATGTAGAATTAAAGAGTAAATTAAAAATGAATTTATAAATAATTAAATGCAAAAAGCCTTGCTTTCGAGCAGGGCTTTTTTTATACCAATTTAAAAGGAGATATAAATATGATTGAAAAAATTGATGTGAAAACAGTAAGCATAAATAGTCTTAATTATGATATTTCAATAGTAGAAAAGCCAAGTATAGGAAATGAAATAAAAGATGGTGTAATTAATTTTTCTGACACAACAATTCAAATAAATAAAGATGTATCTCTTGAAAGAGCTAAAGAAATCCTTGCACATGAAATCATACACGGTCTGTTTGAAGGAATGGCTATAAACAATGAAGAGAATGTTGAAAGAGTTACTGAAAGATTATTAAATTTCATAAAACTAAATAAAAGAGTTTTGGACTTTTTGGGTGACAGACTATGAAACCAATACCAAAGCCAATACATGATTATGTTTGGCAAAGAGATGGTGGTCGTTGTCGTTTTTGTGGATTAGAGGGTGAACACGTTCATCATATATATTCCAGGTATTCTCAAATTCCTGCACATTTAAAAATACAAGAAACGATTAACAACAATCACCCAGACAACTTAATTCTATTATGTTCAAAACATCATTTTCGTGTTCACAATGGGAATATAGTTTACGATAAAGTGAAAGAAATTGAAATAAGCAGGCAGAGAGCTAAGTTGGTTAAAACAACAACAAAATTAATAGAGTGTCTTATAAAAAATAAAAGCAAATTAGCTAAATAGTCAAAGCATGTGAGACTTTTTTCTCTTTTACGATAAATTAACCACATAATAATAACGATTGAAATATGAGCCTCTGAGAGGGAGGTGCGATATGGATAAAAATAATATAGAGTTTTCGGCAATTATAGCTCCGATTCAAACAGGTATAACTATAGGACTTGATGGAGCAAGAATAAAGTTAGATATACCCGAAAGTGAAAGTGCAGCTTATCATAAACTTTCTGCTTTTGGAAGAGGAAAAATACTCAAGGTTAAGATAGAAATTGTTGAAGATCAGCAAGATAATGGTTGGTAAGAAACTGTTAAGGAATAACATAACACTGTTAAATATAACATATCATAACGGAAAATATAAGGAGGTGATGACATGCCAAGAATATCTAAAATAGTGCAGTTTGAACTAGAAAACGAGGTGTTAAGTTTAGCATCACAAGGTATGTCATCAAGAGAAATTTCAAAAGAGATAAAAAAGAAAGAGAATAAAAATATTTCTTATGTTGCTATAAATAAATTTTTACAAGAGACAAGAGAAGAGAGAGCGGAGTCTAGTAAAAGAACAATACAAGAACATATTCAAAAAAGTATTCCAGATGATTTGCAAAACTTAGATGATATGAATAATAAACTCTTAGAATGGTTCAACGATGAAAATCTTAAAAAGTCTAGACGGCTTCAAGTATATAATTCCTTACTAAAAGGTATAGAACTAAAATTAAAACATTCTGGGGCAGAAGAGAACACTGTAGATGATGTTTTAGATAAGATTAGATCTAAGTGGGGATTAGATAAATGACACTTGAAGGCAAGAAACAATATTTAAAAGATATAGGAGCTAACTTGCATGACGGTGGACAAATAGACGCTTTCTTTTCAGAAGCAAGATTTAAAGTTCTCGACAATGGCAGACGTTGGGGAAAATCTTTATATGCTTCAATAGAAGCTATACCTTATGCTTTCATGAAAAATAAAATGGTTTGGATTGTAGCTCCTACTTATGAACTAACAAAAAAGGTTTTTAGAGAAATATATAACTACATTAACCCCAGAGAATTTATATGGAAAAAAAAGGGTAGATGCACTATGTCGAAGAGTGAGCTGTTTATTGAAACTAATACAGGCACTCAATTCGTAGGAAAATCAGCAGATAACCCTAAATCACTCGTTGGTGAAGGCGTTGATTTGCTAATAATTGATGAAGCTGCAATGATTCCAGAAAAAATATGGACTGAATCTTTAAGGCCAACACTAACAGATAAAAAAGGTAGAGCTATTATTATTTCTACTCCTAAAGGTAAAAACTGGTTTTTTCATTTATATACAAGAGGTCAAGATCAGTTATTTGAAAATTATGTAAGTTGGAAACACCCAACTTGGCATAACCCTTTTATAGATTCAAAAGAAATAGATGAAGCAAGAGGGTCATTACCAGAGAGAATATTTCAGCAAGAATATGAAGCAGAATTTTTAGACGATACTGGTGGAGTTTTCAGAGGAGTTAGAAAGAACATAAGAAAAACATTGAGAGAAGCTAAACCAGGAGAACATTTTTTTATTGGTGTCGATTTGGCTAAATACATGGATTTTACAGTGATAACTGTTCTTGATGAGCTTGGTAACCTTGTTTATTTTGATAGATTTAATCAAGTAGATTGGAGCTTACAAAAACAAAGAATTAAAAGTGTATATAAGCAATATCCTGGAAAAATAACTATAGATTCTACAGGTGTTGGAGATCCTATTTATGAGGATTTAAGGAATGAAAGAATTAATATTGATTCTTTTAAGTTTAACAATAGCAGTAAAACGGATTTAATAAACAATCTTTCAATATCTATAGAACAGAACAAGATACATTATGAAGATATACCTGTTTTAATTAATGAATTAGAGATATATGCTTATGAACTAACCCCTTCAAGAAACTTAAAAATGAATGCTCCAGCAGGATATCATGATGATTGTGTTATTTCTCTTGCTTTAGCTGAATGGGGAAGAAGTAATATATCTATGTATTCAGAAGAGGAAATAGAATGGTGAGGTGATTAAATGAGATATCACGATACGATAGATAATAAGTTACTTTTAGAGTTATATAAAGATGAATTTGAGTATGATAATAAAAGTAATATAGCCCTTGTATATAACTATGTCCCTAAATTTATTCTGCTATCAATAGCTCTTACAATGCAGAAAAAACTACATTTAATAGGTGAAAAAGAAAAAGATAATCAAATAGAAGATATTTGGAAAATATGGGAACAAAATAATATGCAAACGCTTAAATATAAAATAGCTTTGCATTATTTTTTATTTAAGGAAGTAAATCTTGAAGCAGTTTGGGAAGGTGAAGATAAAATAACTGGAACAAGAATTATACTTCACGATCCAGACAGTGTAAAGATTGAAAAACTAGGGGATCAGATAATAAAAGTTACTATAAATTCTAAAGAATTAGATGAAAATGGTAAAACGGTTAATATAAAAAAGATTTTAACTAGAAATACAATTTCAATTCAAAGAGGGGAAGAAAATCCAGAAATTAAAGATAATTTATATGATTCAATACCTTTCGTTCATATCGAAAACTCTAACTATAGAATAAAAAGTTTAATAAGACTTCAAGATACAGAGAATAGGTATGAGGGATATTTAGATGCTCTTTTTGATTTACATGCCGATCCAATTTTATTTGATGATTTAGGTGAAGCATTTAGAGCTAAAGAATTGAAAAAAGAAACTTCTATAAAAATAAGTAATGACAAAACAAAGATTAGAAAGTTCTTGCATTATCCTCGAGATAGTAAAGGTGCGAGCATGCTTGAAAGCAATGGAGCTATGGCTCAAAGAATTCAAGAACAACAAGATAAAATATGGGATAAAATTAAAAGGTTATACCCAGAAATAGTCTTAATGGAAATGCTTCAATCTTCTGGTAATATAACTGGTGTTGGTTTGGATAAAAAATTAATTGAAATAACTACAAGTATTAATTATGCCCGAGGAGAAATAAAGAACGCTCTTGAAGAATTAAATGAACTTATAGGATGGTTAGTAAATAACAATAAAAGTAAAACTCAGATAGATTTCGAGGATATTATTCCAAAATCTTTTAATGATATTATTCAAGAAGTTTCAAAAGCTACTGGGTTATTGTCTAAAGATTGGCAGTTAAATAGGTTAGAAAATAATGGAATAATAAATTCAGCTGAAGAGGAACTAAAAAAACAAAAAAAAGAAGTACAAGCTAACCCGATGGGTTGGTGATTAGATGACACAAGAAGAATTCTACGATAAATTTAATATGCAAAGAAGAGCGTTTTTGAATACATCTATAAAAAAGCTTGAAAAGAAATACAATAAAGAATATGAGAAACTTTTTAAAGAATTAAACTACAATATATCTCATAAAATATCTAAATATAAAGATGAAAACAATAATTACAGATCACTTCATCTAACAAAAATGAAAAAAGATATTGATGATGAGATAAGAAAATTTAACAAAGAATTGAATTTACAACATAAAGATTTATTAAAAAGAGCAAGCATAAAAGCATTAGAGGATACTAAAGCAATATATAAAAACTTTTCTCTTGATGTCTTAACTGAAAATGTGAAGTGGAACAAAAACATAATGGATTATCTCATTGCTTATAAGGCTCAAGATGGTTTAAAAATATCAGATAGATTATGGGGACACTCAAAACAAATAAGAGATAATCTAATAAATACTTTGCAAAAAAATATTTTAGCTGGTGAATCTGTATGGGATACAATGATGGAGTTAAAAAACAATCCTAATGTTGAAATACCAAAATATTTGAGAGAACAGTTTCACTTAATGGGAGATGAACAAATTCAAAAAACTGTTGACCTTTATACAGTCAAAAAAACAAATTATATGACAAGAAGATTAGTTGAGTCTGAAATTGAAAGAGCATACAGGACTACTAATCAGAAACTTGTTGAAGGAAAAGAGTGGATCAAAGGCTTAAAGTGGAATTTATCTTCAAAACACAAGCATGGTGAATATGACTGTGTATGTGAAGATAATTCGACAGCTAATGATTTCAAAATGGGAAAAGGAGTTTATCCTCCAAAATATTATCCGCCTGCTCCCGCACATCCTTGGTGTAAATGTTATGATTCTGAAGTTTTTAATGATGAAATAATACAAAAAATTGAGAATGTAGATTAATTCTCATTGAATTGATGCCATTGCCCTCCTTAGGAGCCCCTTTTATAGGGGCTTTTTTTAATGTTAGAGGGTAATTAATCATATTTCTTCAATAAATCTAATATAAAGGCAATTATAAAGGGGTTAAAAAATCAATATTATAGGAGGTAGTGAAAATGCCAGAAGAAAAAAGCGGAATGAATATCGATCTTCAACTTTTTGCAGAAGATGGAGAAGATAATCAAGAAAATAACGATTCAAGTAATCAAGATAACAATCAAGATAGTAAAAACAACCAAAATAACCAGGACAGTAACAAAAACAATGCAGATGATAACAAAAAAGATGAAAAAATAACAAAATTAGAAGAAAGATTAGAAAAAATGTCAAAGATTTTAGAAAATTTAACTCCAAAAGATGAAGAAAAGAAAGAAGATTCTAAGAAAAAAGATAATAAAGAAAAATCAGATGTTGAGAAAGAGTTAGAAAAACTTAAAAATGAAGTTAAAATGAAAGACCTTGAAAATATGGCTGAGAAAACATTAGTTAAAGAAGGACTTTCAGATCACATGGATTCACTTTTACCAATTGTTATGACTGATGATGCTGAAAAGATAACAGAAAATATTAAAACTCTTAAAACAATCATTGAAAAGTCAGCTCAAAAGAAAATTGATGACTTAAAAAAAGGTAAAGGAATTCAAGGTAATTCAGATTTATCAAAAGATCAAATTGATAAAGAAGTTGAAATGGCGTTGGGTGGAATTGGAGATTCTTCAAACTTAGATGATTTTTGGAAATAATTCGGAGGTGAAATTATATGTTAAATCAAACTGATTATGGATCAGTAGCAAATTTTTTGGCAAGTGAACATAAGATTGTTTTGGGTGGTACTATTGATTCTTCGTTAATTACAACAACAGATAAGTATCTAGAAGCAGGAACTGTTTTAGGAAAAGTGACAGCTACGGGTAAATTAGCTGTTTATGACGATACTCAAACAGATGGGAGAGAAACAGCTGTGGGAATATTAATGGAACCAGTAGTAGCAGAGGAAGATGTTATGGTTACATATATGGTTCATGGTGCAGTAATAGAAAGTAAATTGACAAGTTATGATGAAGCAGCTAAAACCGATTTACCACACATAATTTTCGTATAAGAGGTGAAGACTTATGAAGAATATCTATAATTTATTAGATTCAAAGAAATTTGTGGATCATGTAATGAACAGACCACAAAGAAATTATTTGGGAGCAGCAATATTTCCTTCTGAACCAACTGATTCATTAAGATTTGAATATCTAAAAGGTGCTAATGCTAACCCAGTAATGGGTAATGTAATAGCGTGGGGTAAAGAAGCTCCTATAAGAGGTAGAGATAATATGGCAACTATCTCTGGTAAAATCAACGCTATCAAATTGAAAATGAATCTTGGTGAGGAAAATATGATCAAATTATTCGAATCAAGAAATTCTGGTAGCAATATACCTCAATCAGTAATAAAGAAATATTTTGATGATGTAATTTACACATATGACGGTGTAGAAAACAAAATAGAATACTTAAGAATGCAAGCTCTTTGTAAAGGTATTCTTGACTATACTAATGATGGTTATCAGATCACCGTTGATTATTTAATGCCAACTGAAAACAAACCAACTGTATCTACATTATGGAGTGATGAAACAAATTCAAATCCAGAAGCAGATATTTTCACATGGATGACTATGATAAAAGAAAATGGCGGATTAGCACCTACAAAAGCTATAACTTCAACAAAAGTATTAAATCACATATTGAACAACGCAAACCTAAGAAAAGCTATTTTAGGAGTTAATTCAGATAGATTATTGACTCAGAAAGATTTAAACGCTTATTTTGGTTCAAAAGGTTATCCTCAAGTTACTACATATGATTTACGAGCCAGAGATTTAGATGGAAATGTAAAAAGGTTCTTTGACGAAGACAAATTTGTTATACTTCCTGGAAATGGGCAAGCTGGTAAAACATTAGTAGCTCCTACAGCTGAATCATTATCAACAACAATGAAAAAAGTTAAAACATTGAAAGGTATTACAGTAACTCAATGGGAAACTAATGATCCAGTTGATTTATGGACAAAGGCAGCAGGTGCTCAAATAGTAACCATGCCTTATGCAGAACAACAAGTTTCAGCAACTGTAATATAAATAATGCCGCCCTTAATGGGCGGTTAATTTTTTAGAGGAGGAAAAAACATGAAATATAAGGTATTAAAGCCAGTTACTTATAAAGGGAAAGTTGTAAATGAAGGAATAATTGAATTAGACAAAAATGAAGTAAGAGATACATTAGTTAAAAGAGGAGTTTTGGAAGAAATAAAAAAAAATGAAAACTCTGATGAAAATAAGTTGACTGTTGAACAGTTAGAAGAAAATACAGTTCCAGAATTAAAAGAAATAGCTGAAAAAAAGAAAGTTGAATTAAAGGCAAAAGATACTAAAGAGGAGATAATCAAAAAAATAAGCGAAGTGATTTAAAATGACAAATCTAGAAAAAATGAAAATAGAATTGAGAGATCAAAATGGAACTATATTTAATGATACTGAGTTAGAATCTTTTTTAATAGATAATTCTCTAAATAAAAATGATGAATATGTATTAGAAAACAAGCCTAAATTAATGCTTTCAGTTAGAGATGCTTTAAGAAGCTTGCTAAGAGATTGGAATGCAGCTCAAACTAAAATATCAGGGGATATGCAAGAAAGCTATAGTAAAGGTGGAATAGTATCAGAAATAGAGAAAATAGAGAGGACATATCTAAATGATTTAATAATTGGAGCGATGGAGTATGAAGATTGAACTTGTAGGTTCTAAAGACATACAAAAAAAGATAAAACAAATGAAGAAAAATGTTGGTCCAGAAAAAAGAAGAATTATGTTTGGTCAGGCAACAAGTTTACTTAAAAATTATCTCCAAAGATTATATGATCAAGAACTTGAAACTTCAAAAATAAAGAATAAATTATTTACTGAACAAAGTAGTGATAATGGAAAATTATATACAGACCAAATTCATGCAACTTTTCTTGAGTATGGAACAAAGCCTCATGATATTTTCCCAAAAAGAAAACAAGCTCTATCTTGGTATGTTGGGCCAAAACCAAAACCTCAAGGTTATATGGGCGATTCAGGCAAATGGGCTGTAGCAAAACATGTAAGACATCCAGGAACGAAAGCAAGACATTTTTTTAAGAGAACTTTAGAAGACAACGAAAATAAAATCCTTGAAATATTTAAAAGAGGGATAGAAGATGTATAACGAATTATTAGATAAAATAAAAAATGATTTATCTGTTATAAAAAACAATGACATTTTAATATTTGACAAAGTAACTAAAGGAGCTACGAAATCGGATGATGATTTGAATGTAGCTTCTATTTTTTTAGCAAATTCAAACCACGGACAGTTAACTTCAAGGAGATATGAAACAGAGCCAACAATTAATTTAGTTTGTATTTTTAATAAAAAAAGAGATGATCTATCTCAAAATGAACTTTTTTTGCAAAGAAAGTATTCAGATATAGAAGTAATAGAAGATTATTTTAAACAAAATTTTGTACTAACAAATACAGAGTTTAGTGAAGATAATAATGGTTTATATGTAATGATAACATTCAAAACAAGTGAGGTGAAAGCAATATGAGTATAGGAACTGGTGCAAAGTCAGCAGTAACTATTGGGGAAGAAACTACTTTTGCTACCGAAGCAGAAGTTAAGTATAAAGTTCCATTTACTTCTGAAAGTCTTAATCATAGTGTAGAAACAAATCAATCAGAAGCATTGTTAGGAAACAGGGCTGTTAAATCTCTTGCTCCTGGAAAAGAAGGAGCTGAAGGTTCTATTGATTTGGAAGCTTATCCTGGTATTATGGGATTTTTGTTTTATTTAGCCCTAGGAAAATCTGTTGCTTATGATTCTAATAGTGATTCTACAGATGATTCAACAAAAATTATTCCTATTGGAATAACAGAGGATCTTCCTTCAGCAACTATAGAAGTAGATCATTCAGGAAATAAAATAAAATACACTGGTATGACAGTTAATTCATTGAGTTTTTCTGGAGCTGTAGGAGATATTCCAACTATGTCTGTAGATTTTACTGGTAAAGAAGAGATTATAGGAGCAGCTACTGTAAGTTCTACTCTCGTAGAACCAGGTGAGGATCCTTATTACTTTAAAGAATTAACTCTTTACAACGACGAATTTACAACCGTTGCTGATTTGTATTCATCTATTGATATAGAGATAAATAACAACATAGATGCAGATGATTATCGTTTAGACGGAACAGGAAAAAGAAAAAGTGTTACTGCTAATAAGTTAGAAGTTACTGGATCAGTAAACATTTATTTTGATTCTTCCGTTCTAACTAATGAATATAGCAAATACAAAAATTTTGAAGATGCTAAGATAGGTATTAAACTAGTAAAAGATACAGGCGAAGAATTACAGATATTTTTACCAAGAATAAAATTCACAGAAATGCCTCATGACATTGGTGGAGCAGATAAGATAAGTCTTAATGCTAATTTTACATCAATAATTCCAGCTTTAGGTGATGTTATTGAAGTTGTAGATAAAACTAACGATACAGGTACATATTAAGGAGGAATAGCAATGGCATTCATAATTGATACTAACAAAACTAAAAAAATATATTTTGATGAAAGAATGGAAGTTTCAGAAAAAGAAACTAAAGATTATGTAGAAATTTTAGCAGAACCAAACATTGAAGTAGTAGAAGATATTAAAAAAGCAATCAAACCAAAAAACTTAAAAATAGCTAGAGATATGTCTATGGAAATGGAAATGTCTAGTCTTGGCCATATACCTTTGGAAATCGTTGCAAAAGTTGTGAAGGGTTGGAGTGAAGATGAACCTTTAAATTTAAACACTTTAAAAACAAAGGTACACTCAAAACTAATAAACAATCTTTGGAATGAGATACTCCACGAATATGGATTAGATCAACAAAATGATATTAAGTTTTAATGGAGTAAAAGTTTTATTCAAAGAAATTGATTTAAAGTCTTTAATGACAATAGAAAATGGAGGAAGGATTTATGAGATCCTTCCTTTTTTAATTTTAGAGTGGAGTATTGATAAAGAAATAAGTTTTAAAAATGTATTGAATTTAAGTCCTGAAGCAGCGGAAAGGATTTATAAAGAATCGAGAAAAGAATATGATTTATTAGAAAATATTGAAGAAAATATGTTATCTGGATGGATAGCAAGTACTATAAAAAAGTCAGGTAATCAAAAAATATCTTTTAGAGGATTTGAAGATAAAGAAATTAAAGTAATTAAAGAATGTTTAAAAATAAAAAATACTCTATTTGATCACAGAGGAAATATGATTAGTTATCCAGAAAGAGGAGGATATTTAGAACAGAATGCAAAATATATGTACTTTTTAAGGATTTATCAAGAACAATTGAAAATACATTATAACAATCTATCAAAAAGAAAAAAATAGGAGGTGGCTGATATGGCTAATGCAGCTACCATGAGTATTATTATAAATGCAAAAGATATGGCTTCAAAAACTATAGCTGGTATAGGTGGTTCTTTGAATAATCTACAAAAAACAGCTAATAGAGTTCAAAGAAGCTTTAATGATTTTAAAAATTCATATAATGAATTAGCAAGAGGTGCAGAAATAGCTTTAGGTGCAATAGGTGCAGCTGGTGGAGCTATATTCATGTTTTCTAAAAATACAGAAAAGGCTATGGCTAATGCTTCAACAATGTTTAATAAGACTGCAAAAGATTTTGAAAAATATTTAGGAAAAGATATATCGAAAATATCAATGCAATATGGTCAAAACTTAGAATCAATGTGGCAAGCAACATATGATTTAGGATCAGCTGGAATTACATTAGAAAATGTCCCTGCAGTATTACAAAAAGTTGCTAAAGCAGCGGTTGCAGGTAATACTGATACATCTACAGCATTTACAGGAGCTATAAAACAGATAAAAGCTTTTGGTTTAGAAATAAAAGACCTTGAAAGAGTTTTCGCTGTACAATTCCAAAGTGTTCAAAAAGGGTTACTCACTTATGAAGAGTTAGCTCAATCAATACCAGAAGTTGCAGCGACAGCTAGAACTCTTGGTGAAAATTGGGTTGATGCAACAGCAACTTTTGCAGAATTAACAAAATATATGCCTGATGCCTCTCAAGCGGCTAATGCTCTATCAAATGTATATAATGAATTGACAGAGAAATCAGAAAGTTTGAAAGAAGCGGGTATTGAATTATATAGAGACGGAAAATTTATTGGTTTTTCAAAAGTTTTAAGACAAATAACTTCTCAGATTGATGGAAAAACAAATGAAGAAGTTGCACAGTTTTTCAATTCATTGGGTTTATCAGAAGAAGCTGGGAATGCTGTAAAAAGTTTAGTAAATAACTATGAAAGCTTGCAAAACACATTAAGCAGCACAACTGATGATGTTTCAGCTTTAAATGAAATGTTTGAAAAGCAAACAAGTACAGCAGAGTGGCAGTTTAGAAAATTAGTTGTTGTTTTAGACAACCTTAAGCAAACAATATACAGTGCTTTTAAAGATACATTAGGAAAATGGATTCAAAAAGCAGCTGTTTGGGTTCAAGGCCTTACGAGATGGATTGAAGAAAATAAAGACCAGTTTGTTGAATTAATAAGTGCTGTTGTAAGGCTTTTAGGAGTTATTATCGGATTCAATATCGCATTAAATATATTTAGCAAGTTAGGTTCAGTATTATCTGCTCTTACTAATCCTTTCACTTGGATATTGGGAGCAATTGCAGCAGTTTTCACAATGCTTGAAGATCAACAAAAGGAAGCTATATTTGAATGGATAGGCAAAGCTATAGACAATATAATTTCTTATGTAAAAGAGCTATTCTCATTATTGTCTAACGATGGATTTATGGCTGTATTACAAAAGATATTTAAAGATATTGGCAGTTTGTTTGGAAATATAGGCAACTTTACTATTGGGATAGCTGTTGAAGTTGTTAAATGGCTTGGAGACAAAATACCAGAATGGATAAATAAAGGTAAACAAGCTATTGATATGCTCATAGCTAAGGTTGATGAAAGTGGATTACCTCAATGGGCTAAGAATGTTTTAAAAGGAGCTTTAAATACAGCAAAATTAGCTTTAGAGTTAGCTGGTGATGCTTATGATTGGCTTTCTGGAATAATTGGTGCAACTAAAGAAATGTTTTTAAATATAAAAAATGGTGAAGATAGTCCCTTAAGTGCAGTATTAAAATGGTTATCTTCAATTGTAGATACAACTGTAAAATTTGGAATAAATATATTATCTGATGTTTTGGGTTGGCTTTATGGATTATTTGGGGCTGATTCAGAAGCAGTAGAAAATTTTAAAATAAATTTAGAAGGTACTGCATGGGAATGGTATGAAAAAATGAAAGAGTGGGAAGATAATGCAATACAGATTACATTAGACTTGTTGATGGGAAAAAATGAATTTGAAGATGGAACTTTATTTAATATAGGGCCATTCGGTGAAGAAAAGAAAAATGATGGTTGGTTAAAATATCTCATTCCATCACCAGAGATTTTTTTACCAGGTGGTTATAAAGGTGGACAATTTGATGTTGGTGGATATACAGGAGACGGGGGAAAATATCAACCTGCTGGGATAGTTCATGCGGGGGAATATGTTATTCCGCAGTGGCTTGTTAAAAAAGCTCCTGGACTTGTTGGAACGATTGAAAATGTCAGAAAACAAGGATACGCAAATGGTGGAGCTGTTGGATTTTTACCTGGTTATTTTGATGGTGGAGATGTTGTTGAATTATTAAAAAAATACTTCATAGGTGGGGAAGAAGATAGTGGAGTTAGTAAAGATATAAATACAACCACAGACACAGTTGGATATATATTTGATTTTGTTAAGAATTACATACCAGAGCAAGAAGAGGAGTTATCAGTTATTCAGCAAGCAGTGAATGAAATGCTTGGAATCCAAAAATCAGATGAAGAAAAACCAGAAAAAAGTAATGTAGAAAAAACCATAGATAAGTTATATACATTCTTTCCAGAAATGAAGCAGTATTACGATAAAGATAAAGGTGAAGCAGGTAATTTAGGTAAAATATTCTCTTTGGGTATGGCAGGGCAAGGGAGTATGAAAGATAACTTCCTTGGAGGTTTTGCTGGTTTATTTAAAGATTTAATAGGTCCTCTTGGAGAAGCTGTTGCAATGCTTTCAAATGTTCAAGCTCTTTTAAATCCAATAACAACAATTGTAGAAGGAATGATGACAATATTAGGGCCATTGATAAACAATGCTCTTATGCCTTTTGTCAATATACTTACAAATCTTGGTAAAATGCTTGGTACTTTATTAGTTCCTTTGTTAAATCCACTTTTAGCAGGATTGCAGATACTAGGTAATGTTTTAACTTGGGTATATAACAAAGTTTTAGTACCAATTGGAAAGGGAATGTATATAGTGTTTGCTTCAATAGCTTCTGGGTTTAATTGGGTATATAACGTCGTTTCAGACATAATAAAAGGCTTAACTTTTGGAGCTATAAACATGGGTAAAAGAGCAGTAAAATCAATGGATCAAATCATAAAAGAAGCAGGAGAAAAATTCCAGGAAATTGATATCAAAAAACAAGACGAATATAACACAGAATATAAGAGTTCAGTTACTAGCTCTGGCCCAGAAAATGTTTATAATACTTTTAATATAAATGCTAATGATAGTTTTATTCAAGATAGTCAAGAAAAATTCAAAACTTTAATATTCAAACTAATAAAAGAATATGAAAAAGAATCAGGTTTAAAATTTGCAACTTAATAACGAAGCCCTTCGGGGCTTCTTTTTATGGAGGTATTTATATGATTGCAAGTACAGAGAAACCTAAACAAATAATAATTTTAAATAGTAAAGATGATATAAAAAATGGAAAGGTGAAAGTTAAGTTTGCTTTTAGATATTCAATAATTGAAACAACAACAGAGCAAGCAACTTTCAATGAAGAAACAGGAGAAGAAGTAACTAATCAAGTGCTAGCATGGGAATATAAAGAATATATTTCTGAACAAGAATTTGATTTATTTTTAAAATCATCAATTCCAGATATATTAAAAAGTTTATACACAGAAATCAGCCCTAGGCTAGAAAGTTTAGGTGATTATGCAGATGTTGAATTACCTCGAGAGTTCGATATTTAATGCGTATAATTTGTATTATACGAAGCAAAGGAGTGAATTAAATGGCTTTAATAAAAGAAGATTATGGCTTAATATACAACGATGATGGTAGTTTATGTGTAACTGTTAGAGAAGATGATGTACCTTTTGAAGGAGTAAAATCTTATGCGATTGAGGAAAGTACAGAGAATTTAGTACCATCAAATCTTGCAAATTTTGAGGATTTGAATTGGGGATCTGTAAGTATAATATCCAGGGAAATTATAGAAGGTGGAGGATACAATGGTAGAAATGCTGTAAAAATTGTAAAAGATGACACTCAAATTAATTTTCAAATTTACGATACAAATATTACAAGTAATATTAAAAATAATATACAAGTTGGAGATAGAATTTCTTATCAAATTAAGTATAAAATAATAGATCCTGGGTCTGGTGGTACTTTTAATTTTAGAACATGGGGGTTTTCTACGACATATCCTATAAATGATATAGACATTGGTAATGGTTGGAAGTTAAGATATGGAACAAGCCCTGAATGGACAGATACTTCAGATATTACAGGATCTGTTGGTATTTCAGAAATGCCACCGAATAGTACAATTTTATTTTGTGATTTTCAAATTGAAATTAAGCCATATCCAACCTCTTTTGTTGATGGGAGTAGAGCAAAAGGGAAATTATATTTTTCTTCAGAAAAATTAAACACAAAAAATTATACATTGGATGATGGCTCAAAGGTTAATTTATTTAATAATCATGTTGTGTCATTTTGGTTTAAAGTTCCAAAAGTTCAAGATGAAGAAATAATCTCAGAAACTTATACTTGGGATTTTATTCAACAAATAATAGGAAACGACCATGATGTATTGACGGGTTCGCACAGAAGAAGGCAATGGGCGATTATAATCTCAAGACAAGATGGGGATTTAGGTATTTCAGCACCTTATTTAGGTTTTAGCCATTATGTTAATGTTTTAGATACGGTTGGAAATTATGAAGATAAGTGGCATCATATAGTTTTTATCTTTGATGTAATAAATGAAAGTTCAACTGAAATATATAGAGAACACAAAGTTTATTATGACGGAATTTTAAAAAGAGATGTATTTGCTAATTTATATGTTTCTGGTAGCCCATCAATAAACGATGATATATGGTTTAATGAAGATTATAGAAATCGTTCGAATTTAATCTCAAACCTTTTCATCGGCAAATATAAAGATGAGCAAGGAAATGTAATATGGACAGATGAATATATACAAGAAGTGTACGAAGCGAAGAAACCATTCAATACTAATTTATGAGTGCGTATAAGACTGATTATACGCATTTTTTTAATTGAGGTGATAATATGTTTCCTCCTATAAGCTATGATAATAGTTTTTTAGAATATATACGAAAACCAACACGAAATAAAAAAATAAAAGTGTTAGCTAAAATAGATGGTACAAACTTTTATGACATAAGTGAATACGTACAAAAAATAACAACAAACAACAAAATAGAATTGCTTGAAGATCCAGCAATAGACAACGCCAAGATAACAGTTGCCAACAAAAATAATATGTTCACTAAAACACAATTCAATGATGTTTTTGATCCAAGTGTGGGTAAGTTTAATGGCACTGTTGAGCAGAATTATCTTAACAAAGAATGGGAAATAAAAATATATGTAGAAATTAGTAATGAAGATGCAAATAAAATAGCAATTCCTCTTTTTACTGGAATAAAACCCGTTGGAGGGATAACAGAAAAACATAAAAAAGCAGAGATTGTTGTTAAAGATATTCTGCACTATGCGATTAATAAAGAGCTTACATATCCTTTGTTATATCCAAATTACACACCAAATAATATAATTTCAGACTTATTAACAAGAGCAGGAATAGCAGTAGAAAATCAAGACTTTCAATCTCTTACAACACCTTTCGAAGTTTATATAACCGAAGAAAACACTACTGTATGGAGAAATATTCTCAAAATAATAAAAGGTACACAGGCAAGATTTTCGGTAACTCCAGAAGGAAAAGTAATATACAGAACTAAGATAGAAAACTTTTATGACCCAGATATTGCTCTATCAATAGATGCAGATAAAATTCAAGAATATGAGCTTCTTGGAGACCAAAAATACAACAAAATAAAAGTAGAATCAGAGGGCTATAAAATAGATACATATATATCTAAAATAATCAATGTAGAACTTCAAGATGATGAGAATAGAACTATAAAAAAAGGAGAAATAGAAACATTTGACTTTGAATATAAATCAGATTTTGCAAAAGATGTAGCAAATACTGTGTTCATAAGTTATTCAAGTCCTAATACTGAAGGTATAGCTTATGACAGTGCTTTTTCTCTTAACGATTCAGACAGCAATATAAAGATCAACAAATTTGATATAAGACCAGATAAATTAATCTTAGAAATAGAAAACTTAAATACAAGCATAGATATACTCATTGATGCTCTTAAATTAGACGGTAGACAAATAAATAAAGTGTCATTAGAAAATCTCGTGAAAGTAAATAATACAGGCTTCCCAGACAAGGAATACGCTATAAAATCATTCTATAGTACTAAAGCAATGCTTTCAAATATTGCAGATGTAGCTGAGAATTTGATATCAAAAGATATAGTTTTTGAGTTGTCTCTAAATGAGTTTTATCCAGAGCTTTATGCTGGTAATTTGATTAATCTTACATTACCAGAAAAAGGAATTTCAAACGGTACATTCATAGTCAATTCAGTTACTCATAAGATAGAAGGATCTACATATAAAACAAACATTACAATAACAGAATACAAAGACGTAGTTTTTAATATAAATGACAAAGAATATGAAAAAATAAATACAGGAGCAGCTCCAGGAACAGGAGATCAAATTGATTTCATTCAAGGAGAAGTGGAAGAACTAAAAGGTGATGTAGAAGATCAGAAACAAAAGACCGATTTTCTTGATAGTAATGCACCAGCAAAACCAACCAATTTCTCTCTTCAAACACAATTCTTGAATAAACGCTCAGTTATAAAAATGAGTTGTGATGAAAATACAGAAACAGACCTTATTGGTTATGAATTTCAGTGGAGCTACGACCAGATTAATTGGAATTCTATACAATCAAAAGACAATCTAGCTCAAGCAGAAGTACAAGGTAATATAACAGTTTATGCAAGAGTTAGAGCTTTAGATGCAGAAGGGAATGCTTCGCTGTTTACTAATATTTTGAGTGTAACAACAGCAAAAGATTCAACTGCTCCTGCAACTCCAACAGGGATATCAGTAACCCCAAATTATGCAGGCGTAGTTTTCAAGCTTATACAAAACACAGAAGAAGATTTCAAAGAATATAAACTAACTATCAACACTGTAGAGTATGTATTTTCGAACAACTATATAGTGATAAGCGGGCTTCAACCAGAGACAACTTATAATTATTCTATTGTTGCTATAGACTATTCAGAAAACGAGTCCACTGCTGCAACTGGGAGTTTTACTACAGAAAGAAAAGCTGCTTCAGAAGAAGCTATTGATAACATAAACGGAAATATAACAAATATAAACACAGATATAAATACTATTAATTCAGATATTACAAGTTTAAATACTAATGTTTCCAATATAAATACAGATATAGATACAATACAAGTAAATATAAATGGAATGAATACTGATATAACAAACATAAACGAAAATATAACTAGTATAGAAACAACTCAAGGACAAATACAAACAACAGTTTCAAATCATGGTACAAGGTTAGATACAGCTGAAACGGATATAACTACAAACGCATCTCAAATTACACAAAATGCAGATGAAATATCAAGTTTAGTTACAAAAACTGGAGTTAATGATTTAGGAGAGACTGAAACATTAAGCTCTAAAATAAGCCAAAATGCAACATCAATAACTTCTGCAGTATCTAGAATAGATACAGCTGAAAATGATATATCAAACAATAACAATGCAATTTCAACTAATGCGACCCAGATAACTCAAAATGCTGATAATATTACTCAATTAGTAACTAAGACTGGAATTAATAATCTTGGTGAAACAGAGACTTTAATTTCAGAAATAACTCAAAATGCTGACAATATAACATCTATGGTTGGAATATTAAATTCAACTCCAGGAGCAACAAATCAATATACAGCTATAAAACAAAACGCAGACAGTATAACTACAGCTGTTTCAAGAATTGATACAAATGAAACGGACATATCTTCTAATTCATCATTGATTACTCAAAATGCAACTTCAATAAGTTCGACAGTTCAAAGATTAAATGATGTAGACGGTAATGGTACAAGCATGGAAAACAGCATCTCTGCTATAGTTCAAAATGCGGATGAAATATCAAGCACAGTGGAAGGAATAAAATATAAATATGCTCTAAGTGTACCAGAAGGAGCTATTGCTTACTGGTCTGATAGTTTATTTGACAAAATAAACGGATTAACTCCAGAGGGTTACACAGAAACTTGGCAACCTTATGAAAAAACACTTTCAACCATCGCACAGCACTCAGATGAAATATCTCAGAGAATAGTTGCAAAGGACATGGATACAGGCGAAGTGCTTAGAAATACGGAATTATTGATAAGTGATGGAAAAATACAAGTGATTGCTTCCATGTTTGAAGTCTTAGGTGATGCTATAGTAAATGGAACTATTTCAGCAGATAAGCTATCTTCTCTTATTTTAGAGGCTGGAAAGTATATCCAAGTTGGAGATAGTAATAATGGGTATAAATTAGATGGTACGACAGGATTAAGTAGATTGATAGGTGGTCAAGAGAAGAAAATACCTTCAATTTTACAAAGGGATATAGTAAGTTTTGATTCTAACGAGACACAAAAAGCTATCACCTTAAATCCTAATGCTTCATCAGAAAATTCTTATAATGTAATTTTAAATGCAGTGAATTTTAAATACTGGGATGAAAATTTTCAAACTCAACAAAAAAGATATTTAACTCAACATGTTTCTAATAAAAACGCTTCTGGTTTTGTTATTAATGCTTATACTGTAATTTCAAATACTAATATAAAAAGAAGTGACTCTGTTACTATTTCATCAGACAGTACATTTACTTTAGTTTCTAATTTACTTAATATACTAAAAGCAAGAGTTGTATATTCTAATCTAGAATTTTTATATGATTATGGAACAGCGACTTCAACTACAATAACAATAAGCAGAAGTTCGAGTGTTAATTCAACAACTTTTGTAACCACTCAGAATATAACAGTTAATTTTGGAAATGGTGGTTCAATAACTAAATCTAAATCTATAAATCCTAGTGTTGACTATTTATGGGAGCAAAAATTAGTAAGTCTTAACACTTATCCGTTGGATACTGGTAAAATAAATTTAGGAACTTTTACAGGAAACGAGTCAGTAAAGCAAATAAGTATAGACTATGGTTATTTATCTAACTATAATTCTTCATCTCATACTCAAGATGATTATATAATATCTTTTGATTCAAATCTTCAAGGTACAATTGAAGTGAAAGTAAAAACAGAAAATTATAATGGTTACGAAGCAGATTTATATGCATATATTTATAAAAATTCAAGTTTAATCAAAACAGTTCTTATAAAATCTCTTGATTTTGAGCCAGATATAGTGACAAACCACCCTTTTGATGTTTATTCAGTAGATTATACAAAAGAAACTAAAACAGCTCAAAATCCATCATATACAGCAGATTTAACAGATATATGGACTGGAGCTACAAAACAATCTGCTGAAGCAGATATCGAATATGTAGTAATAGGTTATTAATTAATCAAGTGATTGATTTATTAACGTGAAATTCTGATACAATATTGATGAATATTTAATAAAGCGAGGGTGATTATATTGAAAAAAATTATTTTTATTGGGTTAGTTGTTGTTTTATTGTTGTTATTATTAAGTTGTACAACTCAGAAAAATTTCGAGAATTCAAAAATAAAAAGCATTGAAACAATTGAAGAAAATACAGGAGTCAGGCTTAAAATTATCTTTGATTCTGATTATCCTGTTCCAACTGATGATGTAAAGATGCTTATAAGAAAAAATGGTTGGACCAAAACTTTTATTGGTAACGCGAACTCTGATAATACAGAATATACTTTTGAGGCTACTAACATTAACCCTGGAACACAATTTAATAGGAAAATATTTATTGAAGATAAAATTATATATGGTGATAGCTTAGGTGAATTTGAAACAAAAGTGACTTCTGATTCAACGCCACCAATTATAGTTGAGAATAATTACAGTTTAGAAGAAACAGGAGATATGGCATCACCTTTAACTCTTGAAATTGACGAAAAGCCATCAGGAGTAAAAGAAGCATTGATAAAATTAACAAGAATAGATGAATATGGAAAATTTGAAGAGCCAAGAACTATATACTTAGAAAATGAATTAATGACATTTGAATGGAGTACAAATAAATCGATGAGCTATTTTTTAACTGATCCAACTCCGCCAAGCACATGGAACTACTATATAAAAATAATTGACAATTCTGGGAATACAACAATAACAGATATAGGAACTTTAACTCATACAAATTAAAAACAAATCAATCAAGAAGCCTTAACGGGCTTCTTTTTTTATAGTAAAGGTGGGATATTGATGCAGGAATGTAAGTACGAAAACACAATAAAGGAGTTGCAAATGAAAGATACAGAACAACGCATTATTCAACAACATCAAAACGAAAGATTAGATAAGTTAGACAAAAAATTAGACAAAATTGACAACAAATTTGATACTTTTATTGAGCAAATAAAAAATGGATACATCCCTCGCAGGACTATAGAAACTCTGAAGCAAGAAGACGAATTAATGGAAAAGATTGTAGGTGACATTATTTATAAAAAAATTGGTAAATGGGTTATGGCATTAATAGGAACAAACATTTTAACCCTGATTTTCTTTTTAATTGAAATGTTTGGAGGTTAAATAATGATTGACAAAGAGATATTTAAACTATGTAAAAAATTTGGAAGTGAATATGATGTAGATCCATATCTTATTTTTGGAATCATAAAAACTGAATCCGCTGGGAACGAATATGCAGACTCTGGATATGCAAGAGGATTAATGCAAATGAGTCGCATTGCTTTAAAAGATATTCAAAAAGATTTATTACACAAGTACAAATATTCAGATTTATTTAAGCCTGAGATTAATGTTGAGGTTGGAACTATATTTTTGAAAAAAATGATAACTTATTGGAAAAAGAAATACGATGAAAATTATTTGTCAATTTCACTTGCAATTTTAAGTTATGCTTGGGGGATTACAAATTCAATAAAATGGTTAAAAAGTGTAGCAGATAACTCTCAAATTGACGAGTCAATACCCGAAAAAAAGAAATATTACAACGAAAATGTTATGTTTTGGATGTCTTTTGCGAGAGAACGTTTTAACGCTTGATACACACTTTTATGTTCTCTGTAGATAGATTAATCGAAAAAATATAAAAAATTCTAAAATAAAAGGCTGATAAAGAGGTATTAAATTGAAAAGGAGTGATTTTTATGGGAATGTTCCAGGAAATAATTTCCACTGTAATTTTAGGTTTAATTTTCTATTTTGGTAACATGTTTCTTCAAAAATTTGGTAACTTGAAAGAAGATGAAAGCAAAAATCAAAAATGGCAAGAAATAATTAATGTAATTAATGATATTGTTCTTGCTGTAGAAGAATCTTCAAAATTTAGAAAAATGACTTCTGAAGAAAAAAGAGAATATGCTTATAGGCAGGTTGCAAAATATGCAAATGAGTTAGGGATTTCTGTTGATGAAGAATTTATAAAAAATCTTATAGATGCAAATGTTAAAAAGATGAGAGACGAAGGCAAAGAATACAAAAAGGAGGCTAATGTATGAGTTTTGAGATGACATTAGAAAAATGGATATTGGTTATTGCAGCAGTTCTTGCTTTAGGTACTGGAATGTTTGTTTACCAATATGAGGAACAAGATCCAGCTATAGTAAATGAATATCAAGAAGAAATAACAGATGATGTTGAGATTAAAGATATTATTGTAGATGTTTCTCCAGGTGCTACAGAAAAAGAAGTTAGAAGTTGGATAAAAGAAAATTATCCAGATTATGAGATTATTGAAATTGCTTATTATGAAGAACAGAACAGATACCTTGTAAGAATAAAGGAGGTTTCTAAATGATTGCTCAAGCTACAGAGTTAAAACCAGGTGATTTATTACTTTTGAAACAAGAAAAGAGTATTGTTCACGCTTACCTTAGAGAACATTATGGAACAATTGTAGAAAATATAGCAACCGCGGTTACAGGCCAGCAATATCTACATGTAGAATTATATTTAGGTGAAGGTTGGATTATTTCTGCTACTGTAAATGGTGTTAAATTATCTAAATATCCTGTTAGAACTATTATAGATAATTTTGATATTTTTAGACCTAAATTTGATATAGATGAAGATTTATTGGTATCATTAGTTGATGAATATCATAATAAACCTTACGATTTTACTTCACTTTATTTGAATATAATTAAAGAGATTACTAAGATATTTGGTGTAGATTTTGAATTTCCTTATGATACTAAGTTTATGCTAATATGTTCGGAAATGGTATCAAGAATCTATGAATCTCTTGGAGTATCATTCCATGATAAGTCTGAATATGTAACACCTCAAGAAATAGTTGATTCAGGATTATTTTATAGAATATAGATAAATAAAGACTTTATTTAAGTATTCGGATTAATAACCTTTTATCAATAAAGCTGGTAGTCCCGTGGGGCTACCAGAGATAATAACCTAAAGTGACCTTTAATTCGGTAACTTTGGGTTATTTTTTATTTCATCTTTATCTCATATAATCCACTC
>NZ_FMYV01000004.1:99642-237672 GCF_900102615.1 Geotoga petraea
CAGGATTATTTTATAGAATATAGATAAATAAAGACTTTATTTAAGTATTCGGATTAATAACCTTTTATCAATAAAGCTGGTAGTCCCGTGGGGCTGCCATAAAGAAAACAAGATTAGAAACTACTTTCTAATCTTGTTTTTTATTATTTTCTTCTTTTGAATAGTATTAATAGTCCCATTAATATGAATATAAAACCGATTAAAGCTCCGCCAACTTCTGTTGTTGTAAGATTTGTTAGCAAGAATATTAACCCAATTACAGATAATATTCCTATCGGAACGAACAGTCCTCGTTCCCTTTTCCCAAAAAAGTATAATTGGAAAAGACCAAAAGCGGGAGCTAGAATGAATATAGGCCATAAAATATCCATATATCGGAAATCTGTGAATATATTAAAGTAAAAAAATGTACCCAATATTATTAATATCCCTGCAGGTACAAGCTCTCCGGCATCGTTTGAATTTTTCTTCTCAAAAAAGTCTATTTCCATGCTCAAGCCAGGTATCAATATAAATAACGGCCAAATATATTCCCATATATTTTTGTCATCAAAAACGCCAAAAATTAACAAAACACCTATTGCTAAAAACAATAATCCGTAAATCATCTTGTTTAAATTTTTAATTTTAACCACCTCCATAATTTTATTTTTTCTATTATACTATATTAACATTTATTATGTTTTAGAATATTCACTTGATAATAGTAAGGTTTTCGTATTATAATTGATATAAGGAGGGATAATGTATGCAGTACAGAGAAATGGGAAACACTGGAGAAAAAGTTTCAGCTCTTGGATTTGGTTGTATGAGATTTCAAACAATCGGCGAAGGTAATGAAAACATTGACGAAGATTTGTCAATAAAGCAACTAAGACATGCCATTGATAAAGGAGTTAACTATGTTGACACGGCTTATCCTTATCATGGTGGAAATAGTGAATTATTAGTTGCTAAAGCCCTTAAAGATGGATACAGAGAAAAAGTTTATCTTGCAGATAAATTGCCTTCTTGGTTGATCAAAAGTAGAGAAGATATGGACAAATATTTGGATGAACAACTTGAAAAATTAGAAACGGACTATATTGATTTTTTCCTTCTTCATGCTTTATCAAAAGATAGATGGGACAATTATCTTAAACACAATGTGTTTGACTTTATAGAAAAGGCAAAAGAGTCCGGGAAAATAAAACATATTGGTTTTTCTTTCCATGATGAGTTGTCTGTTTTCAAAGAGATTGTGGATGCTTATAATTGGGACTTTTGCCAAATTCAATACAACTTCATGGATGAAGATTATCAAGCAGGTTTAGAAGGCCTAAATTATGCTGCAGATAAAGGACTTGGAGTTGTTGTAATGGAACCTCTTAAAGGAGGAAGTTTAACAAGAAATCTTCCTGAAGATATTGAAAAAATTTGGAATTCAGCAGATATAAAAAGATCCCCAGCTGAATGGGCGCTAAGATTTGTATGGAATAACCCAAAAGTTAGTTTATTATTAAGTGGTATGAATCAGTTCGATCATATTGATGAAAATATTAGAGTAGCTGAAGATGCACTTCCAAATAGTTTAACAGATAAAGAACTTGGAATTATAGAAGAAGTAAGAAAAGTGTATGATAATAGAATAAAAGTAGACTGTACAAGCTGTAAATATTGTTTACCTTGCCCAGAAGGGGTCATGATTCCAAACGTTTTTTCACTATACAACAATGCAAGTATATATAATACTTGGGAATCACAAAAGAGAGGTTATGCTAATTTAGAAAGTCAGGGAAAGGCAGCTGATAATTGTATAGAATGTGGCCTATGTGAAGAATCTTGTCCACAGCACATACCTATTAGAGAAAAGTTAAAAGAAGCAAGAGTAGCTTTGACATAAATTAAATGCCGAATCATCAGATTCGGCATTTTTTTGTATATATTTTTAAAGACAATGTTTTAAAGATATTTTCACTAACACAATATTTTTATTTTTGTTATAATTTATACAATGCTATTATAAAAGGAGATGGTAGTATGAAGAAACTTACTATTGTATTAATTTTATTTATTGGAGTTTTAAGTTTTTCTCTTAACTCAGAGAAGATAGTCCTCGCAGGTAATAATATTTTTGATTATGAAATAATAGAAAGCATAAAAGTTGAAATAAACAGTAATTTTGAAGGTAGGGATTTCAAGCCTTACATATCTTT
Source organism: Geotoga petraea (assembly GCF_900102615.1). Taxonomy (NCBI): domain Bacteria; kingdom Thermotogati; phylum Thermotogota; class Thermotogae; order Petrotogales; family Petrotogaceae; genus Geotoga; species Geotoga petraea. The sequence continues at coordinate 101,838 of NZ_FMYV01000004.1, forward strand.
TTCTTTTGAAACTGATAAAACGATTTACAACTACAACTTTTTTATAAACACTCGTTCTATTAACCCCACTTATAAAGATTTGATCGATGAGGACAAATATATATCTTCTGGTTTGTTAAAAGACTTGCCGATAAAATACGATTTTTTATCCAATTTTGCAAAACAAATAGCAGGTGATAACAAAGTTATAGATATATACAACATAACAAAAAGCATAATATATTAATTTGTGTAATATTTAATTAATTAAAAATTAAATTCAAGAAAATAATAGTGTATTATAATTATCATACACAACAACAATTAAGGGGATGAATATTATGCATAGACTTTATAAATCGAGGAAAAATAAAGTTATCGACGGTGTGTGCGGGGGTGTTGGGGAATATTTTGGAATCGACCCAGTTATTATAAGATTGTTATGGGTAGCGTTGTTTTTTGCCTATGGTTCGGGGATAATATTGTATATTATTGCAATGATAATTATTCCACCAGAACCAATTAGAAATGATTTTGATGATAAAGAAAAAGATTTTAAAGATGAGTACAAAACTAACACTTCTAATGGGGGAAAATTTAATACTCCAGACAAAAGGATTATAAGCATTATTTTGGCACTATTTTTAATATTTCTTGGGGTTTCTTTGATGATAAGCCTTCTAACTCCTATAAATTTCTTTGCCATATCTTGGAGAATTTTAATCAGCATAGTCCTTATTTTTATTGGTGGTGCTATGGTTTATGGATTTATAAGGGAGAATAAAAAATGAGGTTATTTTTTGGAATATTACTCGCAATAATTGGCTTTACACTTTTATTTGGAATATTTTCTGTAGACATTGTTTTAAGAATTTTCAGCAATTTTTTCAACGCTTGGCCAATTATCTTTGTTTTTATAGGTATAAGCATTCTTTCTGGAATAAAGAGCCTTAAATGGGTTAGATATATCAACTACGCTTTGAGCATAGCGTTCGTTTTATACCTCGTTTTTGTTCCAATAGCCAATAGAGAAGATATGTTCAACGGGAATTTTGAAATACCTATAAACGAAAATTATTCAAATTATGATATTCAGATCGATTTTGCCACTATAAACCTTGACATAAGATATCATGAAGAAAATTACATAGATTTTCAATTTAAAGATAACAACAGTAAACCTGACTTTGAAATCAACGGGAACAGAATTAAAATAGAAAATACTTATTATTTCACAACAACTAATAACAGTAAAATAATTGTACATCTTCCTGAAAATATAGAATATGATTTTGACCTCAACTCAGCAATAGTTAACATGGGGGTTGAAGGTCACTCAAATTATATAAACGATTTAAAAGTTGATGCAGCCATTTCAAACATAAAAATGGAATCTGAGTTTTTTCCAATTAAGTTGAAGATCGATTCCAACACTGCTATTAACAACATTAAAATTTACTCTTCAAGAGAAACAACATACGACATAGACAAAAACGGACCTTTTATCAGCACTAAGGTTGATGATAATTTCATTAATAATAAAATTACTCCTAAAATAAAAATAGATAGTGATTCTGCTTTTGGAAATATAAAGTTAATAAGTTCAAAATAAAGTAAAATAATTCAAACAAAAGTAATGTTTTGACTTTTATATTAACATATGTTATAATAAGTTTAGGTTCGTAATCATATTCTCACCTTCCTCTATAGGTGGTATTATTTTACTTCAAAAAAGAGGGTTGGGGTAAAATTAATAACACCATGGATTAAAATGTGGAACTCAAAAGTTTGAGCGGGTTAATTCCCGCTCTTTTTTTATCTTGTATAATAGATTTTTGTTAAATGAAAGATATTTTTGATAAAATATAAAAAGAAGAGTTTTAAAAAATAATTTGGAGGTAAATAATGATTGCAATTAGAGGGGCTACATCTGTAGATAAAAATGAAAAAGAAGAAATTATGAAAAAAAGTATAGAACTTTTTGAACAAATTCAAAAACAAAACTATATAAATTCCATTACAAGTATCATAGTATCTGTCACTAAAGATATCACAGCATACAACCCAGCAACTGCAATAAGATATGAAGAAAATCTTATCAACACACCTTTAATGTGTGTACAAGAAGCTGAGATGGACAATAGCCCAAAGGGGATTATAAGGGTTCTCATCCACTGTGACAGCGCAACTCAAAAACATGTTTATTTACACAGAGCAAAGGAATTAAGACCCGATTTGGAGGATTTTAATGTTTGAGAAATTTCCAAAATTATCTTCAATAGACGAGAAAAAAATTTCTATAAAAGGAAAAGATTATTTTATAGACGATTTTGAAATAATCGCTGGTCCATGTTCTATAGAAGATGAACAGGTTATGGATGAAATATGTAGTTTTTTAAAAGATAATGATATTAAAATATTACGAGGTGGAGCTTTCAAACCGCGAACTTCTCCATATTCTTTTCAAGGAGGGGGGATCACCTCTTTGGAAATAATGAAAAAATATTCAGAAAAATACGATTTGATAACTTTGACAGAGGCATTGGGCTTTGACTCTTTTGAAATAGTTAGAGATATTACAGACATAATTCAAATAGGTTCCAGAAATTCTCAAAATTTTGAGTTGTTAAAGTTGGTAGGTAAACAGAAAAAGCCCGTACTTCTTAAAAGAGGATTTATGAATACTATAGAAGAATTTCTTTTTTCAGCAGAATACATAGCCAGTGAGGGAAACAAAAACATAATTCTTTGTGAACGTGGAATAAGGACTTTTGAACCGAGTACCAGAAACACACTTGATTTAAATTCTATAGTCATGATTTCTCAAAATTTAAAAGTTCCTATAGTTTCTGACCCTAGCCACGCAGCTGGAAGAAGAGATCTTATAGAAAAATTATCTTATTCATCTTTCTGGGCTGGTGCAGATGGGATAATGTTGGAAATACATCCAAATCCTGAAAAAGCCATATCAGACGGTCAGCAAACGATAGACTTCAAAACCCTTGAAAAGATCATAAAAAAAATTAAAGGATTTGAAGAACAAAATGTCTGAAATATTTATACCCCCTTTGAAGAAAAGGATTAAAAAAGAAATCAACGTTCCATCTGACAAATCGATAACTCACAGGGCTCTTTTGTTATCTTCAATTTCAAAGGGAAAATCTCAAATTTTCAACCCATTGATATCAGAAGATACAAAGAGGACCATCAATTTGGTAAAAGAATTGGGAGCAAAAGTAGATATAGGTGCAAATAAATGGGTTGTTACTCCACCAAAATCTTTTAACGTTGATTTTGATTTTTATTCTGGAAATTCTGGAACTACTACCAGAATTTCTTCTGGCCTTTTAGCCTCTATAGATGGGCATTTTACCATTTTGGGAGATGCATCATTATCTCAAAGGCCTATGAAAAGAATTATTGAGCCATTAAGCGAAATGGGGGCAAAAATCAGCTGTGAGAATTACAAACTTCCAATGACCATTATTGGTGGAAATCTAAGAGGGATTGATTATTGGCTGAAAATCCCAAGTGCCCAAGTAAAATCTTCCATAATGTTTGCAGCATTAAGAGCAACAGGGAAAACAACTATAAGAGGTGCTATTAATTCAAGAAACCACACAGAAATTATGTTTAAAAATTCTGGTGTAGATATTGAGATAAACGATAATTATATTGAAATAACCCCTTCACTACCAACAAGTTTAAATTATAGAATACCTGGGGACTTTTCTTCTGCTGCCTACTTCATAGCCATGGGATTGATTAGTAAAAAAGTTGATTTGATTATAAAAAGTGTGAACTTGAATAAAACAAGAACTGGTATGTTTCAAGTTCTCGAAAAAATGAATGCAAAGTTTGAGATTAAAAATTTTAAAAATGATATTGAACCTATAGGCGACATCGTCCCTGTATTTTCAAATATGATTAACCTTAAAAACATTGACGAAAATTTGATACCTTTTATGATAGATGAAATTCCAATTTTAGTTTTGATTCAATCTCAATCTGAAGGAAGGGTTATTTTTAAAAATCTTTCAGAACTGAGGAGAAAAGAAACCGATAGGATAAATGCTTTGGTTCAGAATTTCGAGAAAATAGGTGTGAAAATAGAAGAATTGAATGATGGATTTATAGTAGAAGGCCCTCAAGAAATTAAAGGTGGAGAAATAAACTCGTTCAATGACCACAGAATTTCAATGACTTTTGCTATTGCTGGATTGATAAGTAAAGAGGGAATTAAAATCAAAAATAGTAACTGTGTTGATGTTTCTTTTCCAAATTTCTTTGAAATTATTAAAGGCTTTTTTTCATAAGAGGAGTGATTAAAATTAGTAATTATGGAATTATTCAATATCCCAGAAAAAAAACATTATCTGAAGTTTTTTTTAGCAAGTATTTTGAGTTATTCGATAAAAATTCAAAATATGTGGGTCTCAACTTAAATAGAGAAAATTATGATAAATATATAGATAAAATACTTGAAAATACAAGGGGATTAAATGTCACAAACCCATACAAAATAGAAATAATGGGAAAACTTGATTATATTGATACAGACGCCAAAAAAATAGGTGCTGTAAACTGTATTATAGATTATAAGGGGTACAACACAGACTGGATTGGGTTTTATAAAAGTATAGAAAACGAAGAAATTTTTGATGATATCACTCTTTTTGGTGCCGGTGGTGCAGCAAGAGCTGTTATATATGGTCTAATAAAACGTGGAGTAAAACAAATTAATGTTATAAACAGAACAGTTTCAAAAATAGATGCATTAAAAGAGATATATCCAGAAATCGAAATTAAAAGCTTTGCTATGGATAAATTAGACGAAGTACTTTCAAAAACAGACACTTTTATAAACTGCACTCCACTTGGTTTGAAGAATGAGGAAATAGTTTCTTCATTTTCTAAGAAAAACAAATTTGTTTATGATGTAAACTACAGAGAAACTCCTTTAATAGAAAAAGCAAAATATCATGATTTGAAATATAAAAATGGGGTTGATTTTTGGAAATTTCAGGCAATTGAAAACATGAAGATTTGGGACTTATATAACGAGGATAAGTTTAACAGCGTTTTTAAATGGTTAAAAAATAAATTGTGAGGTGTAATTTATGGTAAAAAATATCGATTTTATATTTTTTGATTTAGATCACACTCTTTGGGATTTTGAATCTAATTCAAAAATAGCTTTGAAGAATACTTTTGATAAGTTTGTACAAAATAGATACCCTTTGATAACTTACAAAAACTATGAACAAACTTATGAAGCAATCAATTTAGACTTATGGGATAAATATAGAAAAAAACTTATAACTGTTGAAGATTTAAAAATGAAGAGGTTTAAAAATACTTTTGAAAAATTTGATGTACGACTCAACGATTCAGCAATTGAAGAAATAAACGAGTTTTATCTTTTTGATTTATCTGAGCAAACTGCACTAATAGAACATACAGAATATATTTTAGAAAAACTATCAAAAAAATATGAATTGGGAATATTGACCAACGGTTTTAAAGAAACTCAGATCAGAAAAATGAAAAACAGCGGGATAGATAAATATTTCTCGGTTTTAGTTTCTTCTGACGAAGCGAACGCGATAAAACCGGATAGAAAAATTTTCGATTATGCAGTTAACGAAACTAAACACAAGCATGAAAACATTTTATACATCGGCGATGATCTTGAAAATGATATAATTGCAGGTAAAAAAGCAGGATTACAAGGCATTTGGTTAAACATATTATCCGATGAAAGACACCCAGAAGTTGAAACTATATTATCTTTAAAAGAATTAGAAACACTACTTTAATTTAAATGGTGAGAATACAAGATGTATTCTCACTTTTTTGTTATAATAATATAAATAAGAATAAAAGTCAGGTGATTATTATTTTTAGTATATCTGGGGATTCTCACGGGAAAATGATGGTTGGAACATTGGAAAAATTTCCAGCAGGAATAAAAATAAATATAGATTATATAAACAAAGAACTTGAAAAAAGACAAATGGGTTATGGCCGAGGTAAGAGAATGTCTATAGAAAAAGATTCTGTAGACATTATTTCTGGACTGTGGAAAGGAGTTACCACTGGTGCTCCTATATCTTTTGTTATAAAAAACCTTGCTGATAACACAGAGAAAGAAGAAAGAAGTATACCAAGGCCTGGACATGGTGATTATTCTGCATTTAAAAAATATAAACTGGATAATTTGAACATTTATGCTGAGAGAAACTCTGCAAGATGGACTTCTGTAATAACTGCATTGGGTAGTATATCCAAACAGTTTCTCAATCACTTGAATATAGATACTGTAAGCTACGTCTACTCTCTTGGGAGAATCTTAGATGAAAATAATTATGATTTTGATTTTGTTAAAGAAAACAAAAACATACATACTGGATCACCAAACGAAGAATATTCTAAACTGTTTAAAAAAGAAATAGATAATTTTTTAAAAAATTCTTTAGGAGGGAAAATAAGGGTAATAGCAAAAAATATAAAACCAGGAATAGGAGATTATTCAAACCTTTTTGATAGAATAGATTCAAAAATAGGGAAGTACTTTTTTGCGATTCCGTCTGTAAAAGGTGTAGTCATAGGGGCAGAAAATTTCCATTTACCTGGAACACATTATAACGATGAATTTTACTTTGAAAACAATGAAATATCCAGAAAATCAAATTCAGCTGGTGGCATTGAAGCAGGCTTTACAAATGGAGAAAACATAGTTGTGAATGTTTATGCCAAACCAATACCAACTGTTTTAGAACCAATGGATTCTGTTGATTTAAAAAATAATAATAACGCCAAAACAAAATATATAAGATCAGACACAACAGCCGTTCCAGCCCTAAGTGTAATACTAAAAAATGTTATGAACCTAATGCTTTTTGAGGCTATTATAGAAAATTTTGGTACAGGAAATTACAAAGACATAGTAAAAAGATACCAGGAGTTTTGATTATGCAAATATTTTTAATCGGTTTAAGTGGAGTTGGAAAAACAACACTTGGTAAAAAGCTATCAAAAATATTAGATATAGATTTTTTAGACATGGACGAAATAATTGAAAAACAGAATAATATGAAGATAAAAGATATTTTTAATAAATATGGTGAATCTCGTTTTAGAGATTTGGAATCTGAACTTTTGTTTTCTTTAAACAATAAAGAGGGCATTATTGCAACTGGTGGGGGAGTAATTTTAAACAAGAAAAACAGAAAATTCTTGAAAGAAAAAAAGTCTTTTTTCATTTATAAGGATATAGATGAAATAATAAACAATCTTGAAATATCACACAGACCACTTTTAAAAGATAGAAACAGTCTTTTAGATTTGTGGGAGAAAAGAAAAAATATATACAATGAGTTTTATAAAATAGATATTTCTGGCTTGAATATTCAAGAATCAACTGCTAAAATTTTGAACACATTTTTTGTAAAAGAATACAAAATTGTAGATAAAGAGATACAGAATACATTTTTAAAAAATAAATTAGACGAAGATTTTTTGAATAAAAAAATCATCATTTCTGATGACAAGTTTCACAGCATTTTCTTTTCAAAATACAAGGGGAAGAACATTTTCAAAATAAAAGAGCCAGAAAAAAACAAAAAAATGGAAACAATTATGGATATAATAGACTTTTTTATAGAAAATGACGTAGATAGATCAAATCTGATTGAGATTTACGGTGGTGGTGCGGTAACAGACATTGCTGCTTTTGCCTGTTCTATTTATAAAAGAGGAATTAAATATTCCCTGAATCCAACGACATTATTGTCTCAAGTGGATGCTTCAATAGGTGGGAAAAATGGGGTTAATTACAGAAAATACAAGAACATTATAGGAAATATAAACATCCCCGAAAAGACATATATAAATACAAACTATATAATGTCACTGGACGATACTGAATACATAAACGGATTGATAGAGATAATAAAAATATTCATCTTAACAGAACAAAACATTGACATTTTTTTAGATAAAAAAGAAAAAATTGAAAAAAGAAATCTCGATTTCATGACTGATTTAATAGTTAAAAGCGTTAAGAAAAAAATCAACTTCGTATCAAAGGATAAAACAGATAAAAATATAAGAATGGCTTTGAATTATGGGCACACACTTGGGCATGCATTTGAAAGTATCACTGATAACAAACACGGTGTTTCTGTAGCATGGGGTATTAAAAAAGAAAATTTAATTTCTAAAAAAATGGGTTTTTTATGTGCACATGATTTCAACACAATAAATGAGTTATTGAATTTATATATAGATAATGAAATTTTAAATATGGAATTAGAAAAAGATGATCTGTTGAAATATCTAAGAAAAGACAAAAAAACTGATTCAGGTAAGATAAAGATACCTTTATTAAAAAAGATTGGAGAGTTCTATTTTGTTGAAATCTCTCCAGAAGAAGTGGTGGATTTATTATGAAAATAAAAATTATAAACGGGCCCAATCTCAATATGCTTTGGAAAAGAGATAAAAAAATTTATGGAGAAAAGACATATAAAGATTTGTGCGATGATCTGATGAAATATTCAAAAGATAGAAATTTTGAACTGGAAATATTCCAATCAAATCATGAAGGCGATATAATAGACTCTATACAAAAATTAGACTATGATGCTCTCATAATAAATGCTGGAGCATATTCTCATTATTCTTACGCTATTAGAGATGCTCTCGAATTGGTTGAGGCACCAAAAATAGAATTACACATTTCAAATATTTATAGCAGAGAAGATTTTAGAAAAAAGTCTGTTATATCAGAAGTTTGTAATTCTGTAATTTCTGGATTTGGAACAAAAGGATATTTTATAGCAATTGATTATTTGAAATCTAAATTGGAGAAATAATATTGAAAGGATGATATAAAATTGAAAAAAATAGAACTGTTGTCACCTGCTGGTAATTACGAAAAATTGGATATGGTGTATAGATATGGTGCTGATGCTGCTTATATTGGAGGAAAAATGTTCAACCTCAGAGCTTTTGCAGATAACTTCAACGATGCTGAACTTGAAAATGCTGTAAAACTGGCTCATTCTTTGAACAAAAAGCTTTATGTCACTTTAAACATTATCCCTCACAACAACGATTTGGAAAGAATGCCTGAATATGTAAAATATTTAGACACTCTTGGGTTAGACGGAATCATAGTTGCTGACATGGGAGTTTTTCAAATAGTAAAAGAAAACAGCAATATTCCTATAAACATAAGCACTCAGGCAAGCAACACAAACTGGGCAAGTGTTAAAATGTGGAAAGATCTTGGCGCAAAAAGAGTTATTCTTGCAAGAGAAGTTTCAATTAAAGAAATAAGAGAGATAAGAGACAAAGTGCCGGATATAGAGTTAGAAGCTTTTGTCCACGGAGCAATGTGTATGTCTATTTCTGGAAGATGTCTTTTGAGCAATTACATGACAGGAAGAGACGCTAACAGAGGAGCTTGTGCCCAACCTTGTAGATGGAAATACAATCTGGTTGAAGAAAAAAGACCTGGACAGTACTTCCCAATAGGTGAAGATGAAAGAGGAACATATATAATGAATTCTAAAGACCTTTGTACTATAGAATTTTTAGACCAAATGATAGATGCTGGTTTGGATAGTCTGAAAATAGAAGGAAGAATGAAGGGAATTTATTACGCAGCAACAACCACAAAAATATACAGACAGGCAATTGATGAATATTATGAAAAAAAATGGGAGTTCAAGCAGAAATGGCTCGACGAACTAATGACAATAAGCCACAGAAATTATACTTCTGGATTTTATTTCAAAAAACCAGGAACAGAGGATCATAATTATGATTCTTCTGCTTATAAGCATACACATAAATTGGTGGCTAAAGTCTTGAAAGATTTGGGAGATGATCATTACCTCCTTGAAGTGAGAAATAAACTCAATGTTGGAGATGAAGTTGAAATTATCCAACCAAAAGGAGACCCAATTAAAATCAATTTCCCCGAAATGCAGAATAATAAAAACGGAGAAAATATTGTTTCAGCAAATCCAAATACAATAATAAAAATAAAAACAGAGTTAGATCTTTCCGAAAAAGATATGATAAGAAAAAAAGTTATAAAATAATAATTATATAAAAAGTAAGAGGGGCTTGAAATAATTAAGCTCCTCTTTTTTATACTTTTATTCGTATATCAAATAAAACTATTTCAATAAAAATTAAATAATCATCTTTGATATTTTTTACATCATTAACATTTTATTGATGATGACGTTTATTTTTACATATATTTTACTTTAATGTTTTTAATATTTTAATTATTATTATTATTATTATTATGTAAATGCATTTACAAATTATAATTATTGAGGTGGTTTTTATGAAAAAAATTATGCTTGTTATGTTCATTATGGTTATATTAATTTCTTCTTTCGCATTTTCACAAAATAATTCAATCACAGATAATTCTTTAGTTGACTTGAAAAGTCATAACATAGTAACTCCAGATGGTGTTGGTTATTTATATTTTGTTGAGGCAACAAAGAAAATAGGTATTGAATTATTAGTAGGCGCTATTATAGAAGAAACAGAGAAAGTTTTTGTAGCTACTGCTAAAGCACTTGATGGTTATTTTACTGCAAAAGCTGAGGCCAAGAGATTATTGGAAATAAAAATAAATTCTTATTTATCTCAATTACCTTACCCAGTAAATGATGTCAGAACATTAAGTTCTAGTAGCAGACAGTGGAGAACATTATCTCCCTATAGTGAGCCGATTATTAATTATGAATAAATTTTATATGGAGGGGGTAACCCCTCTTTTAATTATTGGGGTGATTAAATGAAAAAGGAAAAAATATTTTTAATTGCTATTTTTTTGGTTAGTGTTTTTTTATTCTGGAATATTTATAATATTATTTTATTAACCTTTTACTTTTCTATTATATTTTTTATTTATTTTTATATCACAAAAGATTCTGAATCTATAAAATATCTTAAATTACCAAAATTAAAGAATCTTTCTTTTAACCTTTTATCAATTATATTATTATTTTATCTTCTTAGATTTTTCATAGCTATTATGTTCTCTTATGATTCTGTAAGCCCAATTTCAGTTATAGAAAATAATATATATGCTGTTATTATAGCTCCAATTTATGAGGAATTAATCATGAGATTTTTATTTTTTATAATTCTTATAAGAATTTTTGATTTTGTAAAAGATAAATTTTATGAAGAAATAATAATTGGCTTTATCATTTCAGTTGTTTTTTCTATCATGCACAGAGAACATTTTTTAATCTATTTTTTCTCTGGAATAGTTTTATATTATTCTTTTAGAAAAAGCAAAAGTATTTATATACCGATTTTTATTCATTTTATACATAATTATGCTACTTCTGTTGTTAATATATTGAACAATATTCAACTTGGTGGTGGGAAAATATGAAAAAGTTTTTAAAAGTATCTTTCAATATATTTTTAGTGATTTTTCTATTAACATCTCTGATTTTATTCCTAATGCAAATAGTAAATCCTAATAGTGGTTTTATACATTATTTGGAACAAAATAATTCTGTCCAATCACCAAATAAAATTTACAGTGAAAATGATAACTTGTTTATTTCAGAAAAACCTCTTATAGTAAAATACATTGATATTAAAAATTATGAAGAATATGAAATAAAACATTTTAAAAAGCTTAAAGATTTTATATTAAAAAACAATTTGAATTTTGAAATAATTATGGCAACAAACCGTGAATATAAGAATAATTATAACAAATTCAAATCTGAAAATAAAATCGAAAAAATATACTATTATGAATCAGATAAAATTATTAGAAATACTGTTTTGTTTGAGGAAAACAATATTCTATTTGATTATAATGATAAATATATAGATTTAGACAAATTAATGCTGAACTTAATAAACTATGAAAATAATAACGATTTTTATTTTCCAAAACAAATTTATACAAATGACAACATTGATAAACTTAATGTTGCTGGAGAAAAATTTTATAAAAATAATTATTTTAAAGCTATTATCTATGAAGACATATTGAATGACTCCTTTTATTTAACTCTCACAACAATAGATGATGTTTCAAAAAAATTGGGGAAAGAATTTGAAGTTCAATTAGTTTTATACTACAACGAAAGATTGTATAAAAATAAAATGTTTAACTATAATAATTCTGAATTAACTACTTTAGAATATATAGAAGAACTAAAATATGATAATCCTAATATCCGTTTTCATGTTGTTTATGATAAGGATTTTGAATATGAATTAAATATTAATACTGGAAAAATATTTTTAGTAAATAATGAAGGTAAGATCGAATATATTTTTAACAGCAAAATTGATGAAAGTAATAAAATTTTTCATGAATATCTGGAAAAAATAAACAAAAAAGAACTATAAAAAAGAGGGGCTTGAAATTAATCAAGCCTCTCTGGTTTTATGTGTCATATATAATTTTTGTATTCCTCTTTCGTTTATAACTTTTGTCAGCCACACATATATTGGAATGTTTATTGCCTGTCCTACTAATCTTGGGATTATTGTAACAGTCATTGGTATCTCAAATAGCAATTGTAAGAAATATGGGGTCAACAATAAAGACGTTATTATTTGTCCAATTGATATGGCTAAAATCAAGTTCAACCAAGTTGATTTATTCCTTAGCATATAAATATATATAAATCCTGGAATTGCACCTGTTAAAGCTGCTGTTAGAGTGAAATGCGGCATATAAGGGCCCATTGGATTTATCAAAAAACCAAGTATGTCAGTTATAGCTCCAATTATTCCGCCGGCTAAAGGGCCAAGGATAATACCGCCAAAAATAGCTGGGAATCCACCAAAACCTATTCTGACTCCTTCTATACTTCCAATTGCAAATCTCAGGCTTAAAAACCTTGTCAAAACTATGCCAAGCCCCACTAAAAGAGCCATCAATACAATTCTTCGCGTTAAATTGATATTCATAGCTTCACCTCCTTTTCTTTGGATTATGGCAGAACCTCACCAAAGAAAAGAAGTTTATCTTTGGTGACAGCGGACGCAATGTCAAACCGCATCCTTTTAAAAAAAGGAGTTTCGTCCCAAGGCAACGTCCCATCCTTGAGCACTATTAACGCTTGACATCTACTCTGCCACTTGATATATATTGTAACATGAATTGTTTTAAACATATGCTAAGAAACTATTAAGTATTTTTTTAGTTATTCTGGTTTTGATATCGGGCTTAGTATTTCTATTTTTTCTGTATTTCTCTTTGATTTTAATAGCTTTTCATACATTTTTATAAAATATTCTTGAGAATCTACTCGTTTTTTACCTCTTCTATCTACTCTTCTATAGGTTCCATCTGGTTGAAGAACTCTAGCTTTTTCTGTATCTGATAACATTACATCTAATATTTTTTTTGTTTCTTTTTGGAGGTTTTCATCTTCTATTGGATAGAGAGTTTCTATCCTTCTTTCTAAATTTCTTGGCATCAAATCGGCAGATGTCATGTATATGTTTGGAGATTCTCCATTTGAGAAATAGAATATTCTACTGTGTTCCAAGAATTTCCCGACTATACTTCTTACAGTTATATTTTCACTAACACCTTTTATCCCTGGTTTTAATGCACAAATTCCCCTTACTATAAGATCTAACTTCACTCCAGCGTTAGACGCTTCATACATAACTTTAATAACTTCTTTATCTAACAAAGAATTTACCTTTATTATTATGTGTCCTTTTCCAGTTTTTTTATGTATTTCTATTTCATTTTTTATCATATTTATTATACGGCTTTTTAAGCTAATAGGTGCAACCGCTATTTTTTTCCATTCTGGTGGTTGTGAGTATCCAGTTAATACGTTGAATAAAGCTGAAGCGTCACTGCCATAAGGTTCTTTTGATGTCATGAATCCTATGTCTGTATATAATTTAGCAGTTTTATCATTATAATTCCCAGTAGACATGTGTACATATTTTTTTATCCCTTCAGGTTCTTTCCTGACAACCAATAAAATTTTAGAGTGTGTTTTTAGCCCAACAAGTCCATACACAACATAGCATCCAGCTTTTTCAAGTTTTTTTGCCCACTGTATATTGTTTTCTTCATCAAATCTTGCTTTTAGTTCTACAAGAACTGTTACCTGCTTACCGTTCTCAGCAGCTTTTATGAGAGTATTTACTACAGTTGAATCTCCACTAACTCTGTACAAAGTTTGCTTTATTGCCAAAACATTTGGATCATCTGCTGCTTTTGAAAGAAAATTTTCAACGTGGTCAAAAGTTTCATAAGGGTGATGAAGTAATATATCTTTTTCTTTCAGTACTTCAAAAATATCTTTATCTCCATATAAAAAGTGTGATTTTACAGGTTTAAAGGGTTTGTATTTTAACTCTTCAAATCCATCTATAGTTGCTATACTCATCCAAGCAGATAAATCTATTGGTCCTGAAACGTAGAATATATCTTCTTCCTTCAAGTCCAGCATTGATAGCAGAAAGGTTTTTATTTCTTCTGAAGCCCTTTTATCCAGTTCCAATCTTACGGGGACCCCCCATTGACGTTGTCTTAATGAACTTTCAATTTCTTTCAACAAATCTTCTGCTTCTTCTTCATCAATACTCAAATCAGCATTTCTGGTTATTCTAAAAGGAAACATTTCTATTATTTCATAACCTTTGAAGAGCCTTTCCGAAAACATTTGAACGACCTTATCCAAAAGAATAAAAGACTTTTTATCTGCATCTTGGTTTGGCAGCTCTATGAACCTCGGAAGTATTGATGGAACTTGTAAGAAAGCGTAATAATCAATTTTATTTTCATCTTGCAATCTAACAGCCTGATTAATACTCTTATTTGGTAAAAGTGGAAAAGGTCTACTCTGATCCACCGCCATCGGGGTAATTACTGGATATATAGTAGATTTAAAATATTTTTTCAAGAATTTCTTCTCTTCTTTTTCAAGATCAGAAATATCTTTTATAATAAGATTATTAGATTTTAATTGGGGTATTAAAGCTCTCATCAAACATTTATACTGCTTATCCACCATAATATGTGTTTTTTCAGATATCTTTTTCAACTGTTCATTTGGGGTAAGACCAGAAATATCTTTTTTTGTATATTCAGCTTCTACCTGTTCTTTTAACCCAGCCACACGGATCATATAAAATTCATCTAAATTGGAACCTGTAATCGATAAAAACTTAAGTCTTTCCAATAATGGGTTGTCTCTTCTTAAAGCTTCTTCGAGTACTCTGTTATTAAAATCCAACCATGACAGTTCTCTGTTAGTATAATATTTATGATTGTCTAAATCTTGTTCTTTCATAATTTCACCTTCTTAAATAGAGGTTTTATTCCAAAAACTTCTTCAAAAAATTCACTTTTTTTGTTAAAGCTCCATTCTTCAAGCATCAGTTCTTGATAAGATTCTACTTTAATAACCAATTTTTCTTTTTTAAGTTTTATCTCCACGTTCTCATAATTATTCTTATGCCCTCGATCTAAAGAATCAGCAATTCTCAAAATCGCCAACATTTTAGCAACTTTAAATCTATCGTTCAAAGATAGTTTTGTGAGGTAGAAATTGTCTATTTTTAACATTTGCTTACTGTGCAACCTAACTATATTGGCGATTATTCCTATATCTTTTTTTGATAATCCCACAATATCCGAATTTTTTACAATATTATAAGAATTTTTTGCGTGTTTATTTATATTTATGTATTTTCCAACATCGTGAAGTATGGCTGCAACTCGAAGTAGTATTTTTTCTCTTTCTCCCATTTTATGGTAATTTTTCATTTCATCGAAAATCAAGATACTAAATTTTTCTACATTTTTTGCGTGTTCTTTGTCATAAAGGTATTTCGACCCTATATATTCAGCATTATCTATTATAAAAGAATTGAAATTACTAATTAGATTTTCGTTCATATCGCTGAAAAGCCTTTCATAAGCTATACTTTCAGATAGGTTTGATTTGTGTATTATAATATCCTCTATATTGAAAAGCTTTAGCAACATTCTGTACAATCCCATTGAGGGGATCAAAGCCTCTGATTTTATTTCATTTAGATTGAACTCTGTACTAATTTGATTTACTGTTTTACCTTTAATAGAATCATAGAAATCTTCAAAATCTCTAAAGGATAAATATTTTTCACCATTACCATTTATTCTGTTTTCGTTTTCTGTATTATATATCAATTCAACTTCTCTTCCAGCGGCTATAAAATAGTCTATTTTACCAACAGGCATTTGACTTCTTAAAGCGTCTGTAAATGTGCTTAAATAATCTTCAATAACTGAATAAAATTCTTCCGTTTTATCCTGCAAGTTACTCAATATTTCTGCAATTTTCAAAGATCCAATTCTGATGTTCTGCGTGTATATTATAGTATTTCCTGTATAATAAGCAATACCAAGTGATCCAGTGCCTATATAAGCAATGAAGATATTTTTATTTTTGTACTTTTTATTAGACCTTAAATGCCTAATTATGTCTCTAAATATATATGATTTTTCATCAGAATCATCCATTATCGACACTTTAATTCCTGTTTTTGTTTGAATCTGATCCAAAATAAAATAAGAATTACTCGCCTCTCTAAGTGCCGTTGTTCCTGTAGCATATACGTCTTTTATCTTATAATCATCTATGATCTTTTTAAAACCCGAAATAATCTCACATGCTCTGTCAACCTTTTCAAAACTTATATATCCATTGGTAAATGTATCCTTCCCCATACTCAAAGGATATTCTAATTTTTCCAATATTTTTATATTGTTATTTTGCCTTTCAACTATAGTCAAATAAAGATTATCTGATCCTAAGTTTATAACTGCAGTAGTTTTGCTTTCAAACATTAGTTCACCTCTTCAAGTCCATCTTCTATTAAGCCCAATGCCCCATAAATGCAAGCATCATCTCCCAATTCAGCTATTTTAAATTCAGTATTATTAAATATTTGTTTTATTGAAAAATGCTCTGAAACTCTTATAATTTCTGGTAAAAGATCTTTTCCCATTGATTCCATTATTCCACCACCAAAAACTATCACCTCTGGGTTTAAAATATTCATAATACTTCCAGATGCTACACCCAAATTATAGATCATGTTTTCAACAATATGTAGGGTTACATCATCTTTCGAGTCGTATGCTTTTTTTAATTCTGATGATTTAATTATATTTTTTTCTTCTACATGTTCTTTCATGGAAGTTTTAAATCCTTTTTTAATACTATTTTCATAATCCCTATGCATAGAAGTTTTTGAAGCAAGGGCCTCAACACATCCTCTCGAACCACATCCACAATAAGGGCCATGTGCGTTAATAGTCATGTGTCCAAATTCTCCAGCACCACCAATTGCTCCTGTATACATTTTTCCATTTATTATTATTCCACCGCCAACTCCCGTTCCAATAAAAAAACCAGCTATATTTTTGAAATCTTTCACTGCGCCATGTTTAAATTCTCCATAAAGAGAAACATTGGCATCGTTACCAACAAATACGGGAACATTATATTTTTCTTTTAAAAATTTTTCAATATTAAAGCCTGTTAGCGGAAGGTTTGGCGTGAATTCTACAACTCCATTTCTAACAAAACCCGGGATCCCCAATCCAATTGCCAATATTTCGTTATTTTCAGATAAATTGTCTATAACTTTGCATATTTTTTCCTGTACCTTTTCAAAACCTTTATGAGCATTCGTAGATTTTTTCTCCCTTTTCACTTCTTCTTTTTTTTCGTTGAAAAAAACTCCTAATATTTTTGTGCCACCTATGTCTAATGCAATATAACCTTTCATTTTTTATCACCTCATTAAAATGATTTAATTTTTCTTAAAAAATATATATTATAATTGAATAAGGGGGTGTTTTTGTGATTGCAGCAATTAGCGATATTCATGGATGCTCTTCTAAATTATACAAGATTTTAAACATTCTTTCTAAAAAGAAACCTCAAAAAACTATCTTTTGTGGAGATTATGTAGATAGAGGACCAAACAGTAAAGAAGTTGTAGATCTAATGCTTGATTATTCAAAGAGTCATAATAGTATTTTTTTACTTGGAAATCACGATGATTTCTTTAAAAACTTTGTTTTTAAAGAAAATAGATATGGGGCAGGTGTTTGGGATAAACAAGGTGGAAAAGAAACGATCAAGTCTTTTACTGGAAAATATTTTTCAAATGTGGAAATATCGGAAAAATATCTTGATTTGATAGATGAGAAATATTTAAAATTTTTTAAATCTTTGAATAAATTATACCATGTTGAAAATAATCATATTTTCGTTCACGCAGGTCTTCGCGACTTTAGTTTACCTATCGAAAAACAAAACACCTATAGACCTGAAGTAAATTATTCTTATATTTGGGTTAGAAATGAAATGTTTGAACAAGAGAACCCTTATGAAAATAAAGTTATAGTCCATGGCCATACACCTGTTTTCATACTGAGTAGATATGATATTACCCCCGAAAAGGAAGATGCGCCTTTTTTCAATTATAACAAAAATAACGAATTAATATCTATTGATATTGATACGGGTGCTTGTTATGGCAAAAAGCTATCTTGCTTGTTGATTGATAATGGGGAATATGATTACATAAGTATTTAAAAAAAGCTTGACATGAAAATTCATGTCAAGCCATTATTTTAATAAACTTTATTTCCCTCTATATAAACTTGTTCTACAACTGATTTGTATTCGAAAGGATATCCTGACCAAACAACCAAATCAGCATCTTTTCCTTTTTCAATAGAACCTATTTTATCTTCTAATTTCAATATTTTAGCTGGGTTTATAGTGAGCATTTTTAATAAGTTTTCTTCTGTAGCACCATATCTCAAAGCATTTCCAGCTTGTATTATAGTGTCTTCTAAATGAATTACTGGATGATCACACATAAGTGCAGTTGTTACCCCTGCTTTGTTTAAAATTGGTATTGCTTCATATGTTTTATCTTTCAATTCTAATTTTGTTCTAAAGCCCAACAGTGGTCCAACAACTACCGGAACATTGTTTTCCTTTAAAAATTCGGCAATTTTATAGCCTTCTGTACCATGTTCTATTACAAGATCAAAATCAAACTCTTTTGACAACCTAACTGCAGTTAAAATATCGTCCTTTCTGTGAGCATGTATTCTTGCTGGGATTTCTTTTTTTAGAACTTTTTCGCCAATTTCCATTTTCATATCAACTTTTGTAAATTCTTTTCCTTCGTCTTTTGCCTTTTTCTTTTCAGACATATAATCTTTTACTTTATAAAAGTATTCCCTTATTACTGCTGCTGTTCCTAATCTCGTAGCAGGCATTTTATTTTTTGCACTATAAACTCTCTTGGGATTTTCTCCCAATGCCATTTTTAACCCTGCCGGTTCTCTAATGACCATTTCATCAGGAATTGAAGATTTAAACTTTAAAATAAGACCTTGTCCACCTATTGGATTTGCTGATCCTGGTACCACCATAGCAGTTGTTACCCCTCCGAACAAAGCTCTTTTTATAGCAACATCATCCGGATTAAAGGCATCTAAAACTCTAACTTGTGCTGTATTTGGATCTATCATTTCGTTTCCATCTTGATAATCTCCACCCACTCCTTCTTCAAATATACCAATGTGGGAATGGGCATCGATAAACCCAGGTAATAAATATTTACCTTCAAGATCTATTATTTCGGCTCCATCAGAAGATAAACTCCTCCCAATTTCAACAATTTTGTCGTTTTCTACTAATACATCTCCCACAAAATTTTCACTTGTTATGGGTATTATAGTAGCTTTTTTAAACAGTTTTTTCATTTTACACCTCCAAGATTAATATTAAACAATTAAATTATACTATAAATAGTTCGTAATACAAACTTAATTTTCATCAATTATTTGATTTGAGGGGTATTGATAAACTTTTAATTGGAAATATGGTATTATTGAATAAATATATTGGAAAATTTTATTTTGTACCCCTTCGTAAATTACCCAACTCTTTTCCTTTGAAAAAGCATATATCTCCATAGGAAGGCCTTTACCTTCGTTTTGTAAATATCTAACCATCATAATCATCTTATCATTTATGTTCTCGTGCTTTGAAATGTAATATTCAGTATATTCTCTAAAGAGTGAAAGATTTGTGTATTCTTTCAAGTTTTTACCTTTTATAAAATCTTTATAATGCTCTATGTTTTTTATATTTTCTTTTATCTCGTCATTTATTGACTTAAAGGAATTGACATCCAGATTTATGTGTTTTTTTATCCTTCTACCTCCAGAATTTTCCATTCCTTTCCAATTTATAAAAGAATCTGTTATAAAAGCCCACGTTGGAACATATGTAAAGGTATTATCCCAATTTTGTACTTTTATTGTATTTAAATTCATCTCTTTAATAGTACCATCCGCTTCGTACTTACTGAAGGTAACCCAATCTCCTTTTTTTATCATATTATTTGCAGAAATTTGAATGTGTGCTGTTAGTGAAAGCAAAGTATCTTTAAATATAATCATAAGTACAGCCGCGAGAGCACCAATACCACTCAATAATACCGCAAAAGATTTATCTATGAGTATCCCTACTATAATTATACCTCCAATTGAAAAAAGAATTATTTGAATCAACTGAATAAAACCTTTAACTGGTTTGTGTTTTGTTTTTGTATTAGTTTCAACTATTTGCGTAATACTTCTCAAAATAGAATTTATAGACATTATAATAGAATATGTGATGTAAATAAAAGCAATTTTTTGAAATATAAAGGCATAATCAGTATAATAATTGGAAAATGCCAATATAACCAATGCTGGAGATATGTGAGCTAACCAACGAAATACTCCTTCTTGAAAAAATATGTTGTCTATATTCGTCTTAGTACGCGAAACAACTTTTTTGATAACTTTTGTCAAAACATACTTCACAATATAATAAACTGCAAAAGCACTACCAATCATTATTACAAAGATAATAATGTTCAGCACAAAATCGGAAACTTCATAACTAAAATTCTTTTGAAAAAACTCTATTAAATATTCATTCATTTTTTGAATTCACCCCTTTTTTAAAAATTATAACATTTTTTGTTATACATTGGCTTTAAATGTAATAAACAAGTAAAATTTAGACTTTTATTTCACAGAATAATATGCTAAAATATAATTACAAAAATGAGTGATGATTCACCTACCATTTTGGTTTATTTTTCACTTAATTTTAATAAATTAATATTTATTTTATAGATTTTAACCTACGTATATATTATAATTAACTTGAAGAAAAAGAAAGATAACAATAGATTTTTTAAAATAAATAATAGTATTTTAAGGAGGTTTCAAAATGGGAGTATTATCTCAACTTTCTGGAGTTATCGCGGGGATAATTGGAATTATTTTTACAATTTTCTTGACTTTTATTGTCATGGAAATTAATCCCGGTAATGAAAAGATGCAAAAAATATCAAAAGCTATTCAGGTAGGAGCGAGAGCTTTTTTATTTTCTGAATACAAAATATTATATTTGATAGTTTTTGCCTTCTCATTAATATTAGGTTTTTCAAATTCATGGATAATGGCTTTATCTTTTGTTTTTGGAGCAACATTATCAGTTTTAGCTGGCTTTTTTGGTATGTCTATCGCCACCAGGGCTAATACAAGAACTGCAAATGAAGCTCAATCATCTTTAGCAAGGGCTCTTAAAGTTGCTTTTAATGGTGGAGCTGTAATGGGAATGACTGTAACTTCTTTAGGCCTTTTTGGTTTAGGACTCACATTTTTTTTAACTGGCGGAGATACGATTGTACTAAGCGGATATGCAATGGGAGCTTCTTTTGTTGCACTATTTGCAAGAGTTGGTGGAGGTATATTTACCAAAGCAGCAGACGTTGGAGCCGATTTAGTTGGCAAAACAGAAGCTGGAATACCTGAAGATGACCCAAGAAACCCAGCAACAATCGCAGACAACGTAGGTGACAACGTTGGAGATGTCGCTGGAATGGGAGCGGATTTATATGAATCATATGTAGGTTCTATTTTTTCAGCATCTGTTTTGGGAGCTTTGATGTTTGATGTTAAGGGTGCTGTTTTTCCATTTTTAATAGCTGCATTCGGATTAATTTCATCAATAATAGGAATTATCATAGTAAATATTTCTATAAAAGAAAAAGAAAATCTTGATCCATCAAAAATGTTGCATTTAGGAACATATGCAGCTAATGTTATAGAATTAATAATAATTTTTGTTTTGTCAAAATTGATCTTAGACACGTTTCAAGCAGCTTTAGTTATAACATTAGGTATGATTGTTGGAATACTTATTGGTAGTATAACTGAATACTACACGGCAAAAAAACCTATTGAAAAATTGGCTTCTACAGCTACATCAGGATCTGCGCCATTACTTATAAACGGAATGGCTTTGGGGATGGAATCTACAGCAATTCCAGTAATATTGATTGGAATAGCTACAATAGTTTCATTCAGCCTGTTAGGGCTTTTTGGTATAGCTTTAGCCGCTGTAGGTATGTTATCAACATTAGGAATTACATTAGCTATAGATGCTTATGGACCAATTGCAGATAACGCCGGTGGTATTGCAGAAATGTCAGGCCTTGACCCAAAGGTTAGAGAAAGAACAGATTTGCTTGATTCAGTAGGAAATACTACAGCAGCAATAGGTAAAGGCTTTGCAATTGGCTCAGCAACTTTAACTGCTTTGGCATTATTTGCTTCATATATTCAAGTTACTGGGATATCTATGGTTGACCTTAATGATCCTAATGTATTTGTTGGAGCATTAGTTGGAGCTATGCTACCATTTTTATTTTCGGCACTCACTATGAAGGCTGTTGGGGATTCAGCAAACATAATGGTTAATGAGGTTAGAAGACAATTTAAAGTTATTCCTGGGTTGATGGAAGGAAAGGCAGAACCAGATTATGCAAAATGTGTTGAAATAGCAACTGCTGGATCATTGAAGAAAATGACACTACCTTCTCTATTAGCTGTTTTTTCACCTATAATCATATACTTTTTACTTGGTAAAGTTGCAGTAGCAGGAACGTTAGCTGGAACTACAGTGGCTGGAGTTATGCTTGCAATTTTTATGTCTAACTCCGGTGGAGCTTGGGATAATGCAAAAAAATATATTGAAACTGGAAAATATGGTGGAAAAGGCTCTATGGCACATAAGGCTTCTGTAATAGGTGACACAGTTGGGGATCCATTTAAAGACACAGCAGGTCCAGCAATCAATATTTTGATCAAGTTGATGTCTATTGTTTCAATAGTTGTAATACCTATATTAATGAATCTTTTTGAATAATGATAAATAAAGGAAGAATTTCTGCCTTTTTTAAATTACGTGATTATAATTAATTAAAGTATGTAATCGGGTTTAATGAAAATAATTTAAATACTATGAGATTTTATTAATGCAATGTTTTTTGATAAAATTAATATTAGTAAGAAATTAAAAAAATACTTCATTTACAATCTTTGGGAGGGATATAGATGAAAAGAATTGCTGTATTAAATGTTGGTGGAGATTGCCCGGGGCTAAACGCCGTAATTAGATCCCTTATAGTAAAAGGTGCTGAAGAAGACATCGAAGTTGTAGGTGTTTACGATGGATTTCACGGTTTAGTTGATGATAAAATTTTTATAATGACTAAAGAGCATGTTTCTGGAAGACTTCCAGAAGGTGGAATTATTTTAGGATCTTCAAAATACGACCCAACAGAAAAACCAGAAGACTTAAAAAAATTAAAAGAAAATGTAGAAAGGTATCAAATTACATCTTTAGTTCTTTTAACAGGGCATACTGGGGCAAATATTTCTTTAAAATTAAAAGAAGAAGGCATTCCTTCAGTTATCATTCCTGCAACAATAGACAACGATTTAATTTGGACTGACTTAAGTGTTGGTTTTTTAACGGCTCTTCAGACAGTTACAAATTCTTTAGATTACTTACATTCTACTGCAAATGCCGGTCATAGAGTTATCGTAATGGAGGTTGGCGGTGATTATTCTGGTTGGCTTGCAACAATTGGCGGTATGGCTGGTGGAGCGGACTATATTGTTACTCCAGAAGTTGAGTTGGATACTGAAGATATGCTTAAAAACATAAAAAGAAGATACGATGTTGGAAAGAAATTTTCGATTGTCGTTGTTGAAGAAAAAGTAAATTTACCTAAGGAAGTTAAAAATGTTACAAAGGAATGTGATGTGAATAAGAATAATCCTGCAGGTATAGTGGCAAAATATATCAGCGAAAATATAGAAAATATAGATGTAAGAACCGTTCAGCTTGGTTATCTTCAAAGAGGTGGTTCTCCTTCAGCATTTGATAGATTTCTTGCATTCAAATTTGGATTTGCTGCAATAGAAGCAGTAAAGAAAGGTAAAGCAAATATTGCTTTAGGTCTAAAAGGGTTTGATGTTCAAGACAGTCCTCTTACTGATAATATAAAAGTAAATAAAGAAATTAGACCAGATATTTATGAAATGGCTAAACTTTTCTTCTAAAAATAAAACCCCGCTTAACGGGGTTTTATTTTTATTCCTCTTCCTTTTCTTCTTCTGTATCAACTACAAGTTCTTTTTGCATATCTATACCTGATTTCTTTGTGACAAAGAAATCCCAGTAATTTTTTATGTACATTATAGATGGAAGAGCTATTAATACTCCTGCAAATGAAAAAAGCTGACCAAACAACAAAATAGATACCAAAATGACAAACCAATGAAGTTTTAAAGATCTACTTTGAATCCTTGGAGAAAGAATCCAAACCTCAATTTGGTTTGCTAAAACCAAGATAATTATCCCTATTAAAAGGCCTATAAGTCCCTTTGCAGAATAAGCCAACATCAATAAAGGAATAGCAGAGATTATAACTCCCAAATAAGGAATAAAGTTCGTTACCCAAGCTAATACTCCCAAGAAAAAACCACCTGATATCCCCGTAACATAAACGCTTATACCAACAAAAAGCCCTACAAAAGCAGCGACAAAGAACTGTCCCTGAACAAAATTTTCAAAATCTTTAAACGTCTTTTTAGCAAAACTTATACCTTTTTCTGTATCTACTGGAAAAAGATTAACAATATTTTTTGAAATTTCTGATTTAAGACTGCCTATAGATATAGTTGTAACTATAACTAAAATTGCAGCAATAAGAGCAGATGGAGTATACGATATAACGTTATTTAAAAGTGTTAAAGCAAAGTCAGATAAATATTGATTTAAATTGTTGATTATATCAACGATCCACTGAGGTAGCTCAATTTCTCCTTGAGAATATATTTCAATGTCCTGTAAAGATGTGAAAATTGCCCTTCCCTGGTTTATAACTATTGGGAAAAAGTTACCAAGAGCGTATAAAATTATTCCAATGACTAAAACATTTGCTAAAATCTTTGACCACCTTGGGCTCAATTTTTTAGCAAACATCCTTTCTGGTACATTAATTATTGTTGCCAAAAACAACCCTAAAAATAAAGGTGTAATTATAAATGGGGTTAATTTTATCAATGCAAAAAATAAAGCGAGATAAACTAAACCCAAAAACGATGGTTTTAAAAACATTTTCCCCCTCCTGAATGTATTTATATATGTCTTCTTTTTATCATATAATTACTTCTTATTTCTTCTAAAATATCTTTATATTCTTTATCTTTGAAATTTTCATATGAGTAATCATGATGTTGCCATTCACCAAACATGTACATTAGAGTAATTTCAGCATAAATCCCATTACCTAAATAAATCCTGTTACCCCAATGTTTTGTACTGGCTAAAACAAATTGGGTATGGTGTATATAACCCACATCCAAATTAACTTTTCTATTTCCATCTATTGAAATTTCTTTTTCTAACTCGTTAGTGATTTTCTTAGCGTATGGCAAAAATGATGGACTACCTAAATTTTTAAAAGAAATCATCCTTGCTTCTATTTTTACATTTTCGCCCATTTCCTTATTGTAATAACTTGTAAATTTCTGAAAGTCAATAGGATGAGAAATATAGTCTATTTCACCAAAAGTTTTTTTAATTTTCTCCAGAACTCCATATTCGTATAACCAGAAGTCGCTGTTCCCGGCTGTAAATGCGTGAATTACATAATTTACTAAATCTGGTTGTTTAATTTTTCCCATTTTCAAAATTCACCTCAAAATCTTCTAATTTTACTTCATATTCTGAATTAGGTGTTTTTATCACCACAATTCCTTTGTTATTATTAATAACTAAGTTTTCTTCCTTTGTCAAAGAAAAAGTTTCAATTGAATTTGATGGTAGCTCAACATTGTTAACTAATATCAAGTTGTCACTTTTGTTCTCTATTTCTAAAGTGATCCTGTTTTCGCTTAATACTTCTCTGTAGTATAAAACATTACCAAAAACTATATAAATATATATAGAAGATATTATGATAAGTACCATCATTACAGGAATGATTAAAGATTTATTGTTTTTTGTATTGCTTTTAGCTTTTTCATCTTTTTCATTGTATTTTTCTTCATCTTTGATAAAAGCGATATCTTCTCCAATTTTATCTGATAATATTCTTGCAATATCTATTAATGACATATAAGAAAAATTTTCAAAATCATTATTTAAAAGGCTTTTAACACTGCTTTTTGGTATCTTTAGCCATAAGCTTATATCGTTAATAGATATACCTTTTTCATTTATGATATCTTGGATATTTTTGTTAAAATGACCTTTCATAAATTCACCTCACTTTTAAACATATACTTCCATTATATATTATATTCTATAAATTTTCATTAATAAATAAAAAACCCCATCAATAGATGGGGTGATATTTATCTTTAGTCTAATTAATAGTTGTTTTGTCTTTTTAGCATTCCAATTACTAATGGACTTGCAATATATAGAGATGAGTAAGTACCAACAATTACTCCAATTGTAAGACCAAAAGCAAATGGTGCAATTGCTCTTCCGCCAATAATAAGCATTAAGAAAACAATTATAAAAGTTGTCAAAGATGTGTTGATAGATCTAACTATTACATCATTCAATGATTGATTCACGATATTTTCTATTGGTTTTCCTCTCATTGCCTTTAAGTTTTCTCTAATTCTATCATATACGACTATAGTATCATTCAGTGAATAGCCAGCTAAAGTCAATAAAGCTGCTAAGGCGGTAACGTTTATTTCGATTCCGAACAATGAATAAAAACCAAGAACAATAATAATATCGTGCGCTAAAGCTAAAAGAGCCCCTAAGCCATATGCAAATTTAAACCTCAAAGTTATGTAAGCTAATAACAATACAAGAACAATTGAAACGGCATACCATGCAAATGATTTAATCTGGTCTGCCGCATAACCAGAAACGTCATTTAATTGTAAAATTTCTAAATTATTTTCTCCCAATTTGCTTCTCAATTGAGATTCAAAAGATTCTTTTTGTTCTACATTTTCAAAAGACCTATTTATTGTTAAAGCAAAAAAATATCTGTCTTCTTGTCCTTCTATTGGGTTCAATTCAACAATTTTGGCAGTTGAATAATCTTGGTCAATTTCAGAAAGAATTGTTCTTAATTCATCAATAGTTTTTTCCTCTTCAATGGAAGCTGTTATTTCAGTTCCTCCAGTAAATTCTATCCCAAAATCAAAGCTTTTTGTAAAAGATAATATTATAGCAGCAATTATTAATATTGCCGATAAAATAATAAAGCCTTTTCTTTTTCCTACGAAATCTAAATGAGTCATATTATTTTACCCCCTTTTCTTGAACAGCATTTTTTCTGAACTTATCAGGGTTTATAAATTTGTGTGATGAGGATAAAATTGTTCTAGATACTACTAAATTAGTAAACATAGCACCAAGTACCCCAATGATCAAAGTAACGGCAAATCCTCTTACCGTACCTGTAGAGAAGTAATATAGAACAATGCCCGCCAATACTGTTGTTAAATTGGCATCGAATAAAGTCCAGAAGGCTTTATCAAAGCCAAAGTTAACAGCTGTTACAGGGGGTCTTCCCAATCTCAACTCATCTTTTATTCTTTCATAAATAATTACGTTGCCATCAACAGTTGTTCCAAACGTAAGTATTATACCTGCTATACCAGGTAAAGTTAGTATTGCTCCTGACCAGCTTAAAACACCCATTAACAAAATAGAGTTATAAATAAGCGCCAAATCTGCAACTACACCCATCCAACCGTAGAAAGCTATCATATAGATCATTACTAATATTAGACCAATAATTCCTGCGGTTATAATAGTACTAACTATATCCCTACCTAAAGTAGGGCCTAATGTTCTTTCTTGATATTTAACTAAATCAACAGGTAGATTCCCAGAATTTATCAAAGCAGCTATATTTCTTGCTTCTTGTAAATCATCTATTCCTTCAATTACTGCTGCGTTATCTGTAATCTTTCCTCTTACATTAGGAGCTATTATAACTTTTTCATCTAATATAATAGCCATTCTTTTGTTGATCAAGTTTCCTGTTGCTATTTCAAATTTGTCTCCACCTTGTGAAGAAAAATTCATTCTAACCAAAAATCCTGAACCTTGTGTATTCAAATCAGCTCTTGAATCAATTACATCTTCACCTGTAATTTGAAAAGGTTCTCTTCCAAAATCAAAAACTCTTTTTATTTGATACCATTGTAAAGGATTATTAGCATCTTGAACATAGGAATATAGTTCAATTTGTTCACCGTTTACTGTAATAGTTCTATTCCTTCTGATTTCAGGCTTCACATCAGAAGTTTGAGTGTCTATTACTTCTGCAAAGTATAATTTACCTTTACTTCCAATAAGGCTTTCTGCTTCGCTTGTATTTCTAATTCCTGGTATTTCTACTCTAACTCTAATTTCTCCACCACTATCAATCTTAGACACTATGGCTTCTGTATAACCAGCAGCATCTAACCTGTTTCTTAAAACAAGCACAACATTATCAACAACATCTTGTGGTTTTGTGCCCTCACTTAAATCCATTTGATACTCAAATAAACTACCGCCTTGAATGTCCAAACCAAGTTTAATGTTTGAGAATATTTTTGCAAAACCATCATAATCAGAAGTATTATCTCCAGGAATAATCATTCCCAAAAGAGCTACAACTATTACAACGATTGAAAAAATTAAGCGGATTCTGTTTGATCTCACAAGAAGTACCCCCTTACGTTAAAATATTATTTTTTATCTTCTTCTGATTTATTTTCAGTAGTTGGTTGCTCTGACTTGTTTAAAACAGCTGAAACAGCATTTTTTGTAATATCGATCTCAGTTTTGTCCCCAGTTGAAATTCTAATTCTGTCATTTTGAATAGAAACAATTTTACCGATTATCCCTGCAGCCGTCATTACTTTATCGCCTCTTGATAATTGGGATATCATTTCTTTGTGTTTCTTTTCTTGTCTTCTTTGAGGTAAAATTAAAATTACATACATCAATACAAACAAGATTACTATAAACCATATACTTCCAAACCCGCCTGTTGCTCCAGTTGCAGCAGCGTCTGTTGTTCCTCCGGCAGCTCCAGCTGCATCCCCTGTTGTACCAGCTGGTGCAAAGTTTATAAACTCAATCACTTTTTCTAACATTTAGTACACCTCCAAAGTTGTTTTTTTAATGAATAATATCTTTAAATATTATAACACAAATTATAAATAATTTTAATAGAAAGCCTTTATTATTTGGTGAATAGTGTCTTTAATTGTTAAAGTATTTTTTAAGATTTACTGTGTATAATGATAATATATAAATGTTAGAATTTAATTAAAATTCATAGGAGGTAATTTCATGAAGAAATTAATTTTGCTTACAATTATAAGTGTTTTCTCGTTGATATCTTTTGCTTCAGTTCTGGAATTTGTTCCAGAAGATTCAAAAGCAACAGTATATATAAATAATCTATCTAAAACATATGAAAGCCTTAAAACCGTTCCTACAATAAAGAGCTTTTTATTGGATCCATTTCAAGGGGAAATTTTAATATCAAATTATGTAGAAATGTTTCTTGAATCTATACAGGTTAAACCTGATGAATTTTTTGCTCAATTGGAAACTGACATGGTTTTATTTGTTCAAAAACCCGATCCTAATGATGAACTATACCTTTTTGGGGGAGTATTTGGGCCAATAAAGCAACCGGATAAATTTTTAGATGCTTTTAAAAAGATAATAGAACCTCTTTCCAGTTCTGGACTATCTTTTACAAGTATTAACAAAGAAATTAATGGAGAAAAATATGTCATTTTAGTTCAAGATAGATCTGTTTATAATTCAGTAGAAAAAAATAAAACATCTTTTAACGCTGTTTATGAAAATGGAATTTATTTCAAAATAGATTCATCTGAAATGGAAAATGAAGGATATGCTTATGTTAAAGACAAAGTGTTAATTGGTAAAGCAGATGGATACGTTGATGAAAAAGCAATTAAAGAAAATTATATACAACAACCTCAGGATTATAACTTTTTTGGAACTATCTTTGCTTCTTCTGGATTAGTGCCAAAAGAAATTTCCTCAATTAACGATTTAGTAAATATAGTTGCAGATTCAAAATTAGTTGAAAGAATATTAGAATCATCTCAAGGGTTTGAGTTGAATGCAGATTTAAACATAGAAACTACACAACAACAATCTATGAATATAAACCAAGACTCATATATCAAAGTAAACAGTTCAATTCCTTTAGACTCTATAATTCCAATTATGGAAGAGAACGACATAAAATACAAAAGAGAGTCCGAAAATAAAATAAGCTTTATAATAGATACCAATTCTGATGATGTTGTAGTAGAAAATGTTAATTACAACTTATGGAAAGAAAACAATATTATTTATATTTCTGAAATGGATAATGAAAGGTTGAATGAAAAACTATCTAACTCTTCAAAACTAAGCGAAAATATTTTATTTAAAGAATTGTCACAAAAAATTGGATATGGCAATTTAATGGTATTATTCTTAGATATTTCAAAATTTATGGATCAATATGTTGGCGTTCAAGGTCAATATGGTCTTTTACTCAATATAGATCATTTAGGTGAAGGAAGAATAGAATCGGATTTTATTTTAAAATAATAAACTATCCCAAATGTGAAAAAGAGGCTTGGATTAATTTCCAAGCCTCTTATATTGTTAATTCTTGTTAATATCCAATAATTCTTTTTGCTTTTTGATATTCTTCTATTGTACCCAAATGTTCCAAATATTCAGCTACAACATCAGCTACAACGAAACCTGTATCGTAACCATTTTTCCCTGCAAGCATTTCGTAACCATCGCCACCTGATGCCATGTAATTGTTAGTAACAACTGAATATGTTTTATCCATAACTAATGGAACGCCATTCACTTTGATGTTTGTTGCTTTTCCATCTTCTACTTTAAACGTCATACCAGCAACATGTAATTTTGAACCTTGCCCATCTGGTATTGTAGCAGCATAATCAGCTACTTTTTTCAAATCTGAACCTTTAAGTTTTACTGTATAAGCAGTATTTCCAAAAGGAAGAACCGTTAAAACATCTCTATATGAAATTTCTCCTTCGCTAATTGAAGCCCTAATTCCACCACCATTTTGCAATGCTACTTCTGCATTTGTTTTCCATAATAATGCATCTGTAATTAAATGACCTAAATTAGTTTCTCCGCTTCTAACATCTGCTCTTTCACCATTTAATCTTACTTCTGTATATCCAACTGGTTTATCTAATTCTTCTGAACCCATTTCTTTGTATGTGTCAGCAACCATTTTTATGAATGGATCTTCTTCTATAGTATCATCAATTTTAATTTGTTTTGATTCCCAATCTACAATTCTACCATTTTCAATCCATAAATCTATTCTACCTAAATATTTTCCTAAGTCACCTGAAGAACTTAAAATTGTACTGTTGATAACTTTTGCTTCTTCAAATAATGTGTGTGTATGTCCGTCAATAAATACTTCAACATTCGAAAAACCTTCTGCTACTTCATTTGAAGTTGTATAACCAACAGGTAATTGTGGTTCTTGCCCTTCTTCATAGTATCCTAAGTGTCCTAATACGATTTGAATATCCGATTTTTCTTCTAATTCGGGCATATATTCTTTTACAGCATAATATGCTGATTCTACTGAGTTGTTACCTAAATAAAGAGGTTCTAATACGTTTGTTTGTTCTGTTGTTAACCCTAAAATACCTACGCTATATCCTCCCATATCTTTTACAACATATGGTTTAAAAACAGGAAATAAGTTTCTATCAACAAAATTTGCACTTAGAAAAGGAAATCCAGCAACTCTTGCTTGCATTTTCAATGTATCTAAATCGATATCAAACTCATGATTTCCCAAAGCCATTGCATCTGCACCCATGTAATGTAAAGTTGCAAAATCAGGTACGGCATCTAATAAATCAGATTCTGGTACACCTGTATTTACATCACCAGCATGTAAAAACAATACGTCTCCGCCTTCTGATTCAACTTCAGCTCTTGCTTCGTTGATAACTGTAGCTATTCTTGAAAATCCACCAGTTGCACCATCATCAAAAGGCCACACGTGACCATGAGTATCGTTCACATGAAATATAACCAAATGCTGTGGTACAGCAAAAACAGAAATAATAAATAACAAGCCTAACAACATACCGAGATATTTTTTCACAAAAATCCCCTCCTTGAATTGAAATAAAAGTTCAGTATATTACTATTTTATCATTTTTTTACTTTAATTTAAACACCAGTTCTCCAATTTCTACATCTAAATCTTTAGCAACACTTTTACACTTCGCAGTCAATAAGAAAAATACTTTGTTAAACTCGCCATAAAGTCCTTCGTAATTTTCCTGCCCTTTTGAGATAACTACATCTGCATTTTCAAAAATATTTCTAAAATCAACATCAGTTTTACTTAAAATAGTACCAGGATATATAGACCCACTTTCCAATGGTATTGAAACTTCTTTTAAACCTACCTCAATAGCATCTTTTAAAGTTGCATCAGTCATGATTGGCCTACTCTTTACTGCAGAGTGGATAATCAAATTTGGATATTTATTTTTAACCACTTTAATTAATATTTTATCTAAAACAATTTCTCCAGCCTTATCGTGAACAAACAATAAATTGTTAGCATCTTCTATCTTATCCAAAAATTTTTTGTAATCGTCAACAGCAAAATTTCTACTTTTTGTCAAGCTTTCAATTTCCCACTCTAATTCGCCAAAATAATTTTTAATTCCGAAATCTAATAAATTGCAAAATGTCGAAAGCTTAAATGCAGTATATAGAGGATCTTCTGTAGAAAAACAAAAATCGAGTAAATCTTCATACATTTCCAAAAACATTTGGTTGGCATTCATTTTCTCATTTTCAAAAAGGTCTTCATCATCATAAAATTCATAATACTTATCATAAATCAACGAAGATAATTCAATAGGTTTCATACCAAATTCTGCTTTATTAGATAAATGTTTTAATAATTCCATGTACTTATCAAAAGATTCTTTTTCAGTAAGTTCATTTGAAATAAATAATTTATTTATTATTTTTTGTGCATGATCGCAAACACAATTTACACATTCATATTGAGCATACATTCTATTCACTCCTTGGAATATCTGTTTTTCACTAAAAATTATAACTTAATTAAATTAAGTAAATATTTGTTTTATTATTTTTATTGAAGAATTGTGTTAATTTTCTTTTTCCTATTAACTTATCAAATGATTAATTAATTCAAAAAATTCTTCATATTTAAATATAATTTTTATTAGGAATTCAACTTTCTATTAGCTATCTTATGATATAATAACTTGGTGTATTTATATTTCAAAAGATTTTTCTATGAAGTTGTAACTTTATTTTATTGACATTAAAACATTTTTGTGTTTATAATCTATGTTGAGAAAATTCTACAAAACCAGGAGGTATTCTAATGAAAAGAACATATCAACCATCAAGAAGAAAGAGAAAGAGAACTCACGGATTTTTGGTAAGAAAGAGAACTAGTGGAGGAAAAAATGTCCTCAGAAGAAGAAGAAGAAAAGGAAGAAAGAGACTTTCTGTATAATGGTCTCTCAAAAATTTGAGAAAAATGAACGTCTGAGACTTAGAAATGATTTTAAAAAACTTTTTGATTCTAAAGGCAGATCGGTGAATTCTTATTTTGTATTGGTATTTAGGGAAAATAATCTTGGATACAGTAGAATAGCCGTTTCCATCAAAAGGAAATTTGGAAAAGCTGTATTGAGAAATAAACTGAGAAGACAAATTAAGGAAATATATAGGACAAACAAAGACAAGTTCCCTCAAGGCTATGACTTCTTGTTTATTCCCCGAAAAGCTTTATCTGAAATATATAAAAACCTAAAATTTTCGGATATCAAAAAAATGATATTTGATAATGTGAGGAAAGTGAAATAATGAAATACATATTACTCGCCCTAATTAAATTTTATCAAAAAGTTATTTCTCCTATTAAACCCCCTACATGCAGATTTTATCCTACATGTTCTGCTTACTCATATGAAGCAGTTAAAAAGTTTGGGTTTTTTAAAGGTGGATATTTAAGTCTCAGACGAATTCTTAGTTGTCATCCCTTTAATAAGGGAGGATATGACCCGGTTCCTGAAAGCTTTCATTTTATAGCAAAAAATGGCTCGAAAAATAATAAAGAAGAAAACAAAAGGGGTGTAAAGAATTGAAAAAGCAACTCTTAATAATAGGACTTATTGTCCTAAGTATTTTTGCATTCGCTATTCCAAATGTAATCATATCAGAAAACGCAACCACCATTGATTTACAAACTAGAATATTTGATTTAAGTATGGATAAACAAGGACATATTCTTGAATATTCAATTGTTGATTTTAGAACTAAGGAATATAAACTGATATACTCTTACGGTAAAGATAGTTTTAATTTGTTAGATACAGAAACAGAAGAAGAAATAATCCCAACTGATTATCAAATATCCGTATCAGAAAATGAAGAATACGTTGATATGTTCTTCTTTTTTGAAGGTAATGGTTTAAAAAAGTATAGATTCTACAACGATCCAAACTTTCATTTTGATGTTGAGTTTGTTAACGTAGAAGGATTAGTTACATTGCCAACTATATCATATAGACCTGGTATCAGACAGATGCAATCAACTATGGTGTCTTTTATAGAAGAAATACCTAACACTGGAGAAAATTTAGATGCTTTAGTAGCCGTAGAAGCTGCTTCACAAATTGACAATCAATTGAGATATAAAACAGAAGGAAGAACTTTATCTCAAGTATATATGGGTCCACTAAAAAGAACTTTTATGGGAGAAGTATTCTCAGAAGAAACATACGATAGAGTTTCAGCACTTTTAGATGAAATGGGAGCTTTTGGATTTATTTCAAGAATTTTTTATTGGTTCGTTTACTTTTTATATTGGTTAAATGAAATAACAGGAAATTTTGGTTGGGCTATAATAATATTCACAGTTATTATAAGATTGGCATTATATCCTCTATATCATAGACAACAAAAATCTATGATTAAAATGAGGGAAATACAACCAGAAATTGAAAAATTAAGGAAAAAATATAAAAATAATCAAAAATTACAAGAAGAAACTATGAAATTATATAGAGAAAAAAATGTAAACCCTATGGGTGGATGTTTACCAACTCTTATTCAATTACCAGTTTTTATAGTATTGTGGCAAACAATTCAATACTTTGGTGAAGCATTTGCATACAACCCAAGATTTCTGTTCTGGTCAGATCTATCACAAGGCGGATTTGGAACAAACTTTATATTTATCTTAATGTCATTGGCCGCTTATATGGCTATTGCTTTGTTATCCGCTCAAAATTCAAAAATGGCTTGGCAACAAATTGCAATGTCAACTATTTTCCCATTGTTGTTGAGTAGTTTGCCTTCAGGAGTTTTCTTGTACTACACATCAAACGCTGTAATCCAATTAATAATTACATTCTATAATAATAGAAGACATGGTATAAAAGGTATAAGCATTAGAGAATTATTTGGATTAGGACCTAAACCTGTTAGGAGGTGAGAAACTCAATGTTAAAATTACAGTCTAAAGAGTTTACTGCAAAAACAATAGAAGAAGCTTTAGAACAAGCTAAAAAAGAATTTGAAGTTCAAGATTCTGAATTATCTTATAAAATAAAAGAAGAGGGAACAAAAGGATTCATATTTGGAATTGGTAGCAAACCTTATATCTTAGAAATTTATATCAATGAAAATTTTTTAATAAACAAAATCAGAGAGTTTTTAGATGAAATATTAACTTATTTTGATGAAGAGATTGACGCCAATATCAAAGCATTTGGTAAAACAATTGTCATTTATTTAGATGGAGAAGGTTTAGGAAAATTAATAGGAAAACACGGTAGAACTTTAGGTGCTTTACAACATCTAATAATGATATACGTCAATAGAATGACTGACACAAAAATAGACATTAAATTGGATATTGGAGAATACAGAAAAAAGAGAAGAAGAAAAATAGAAGAAATTGCCGAACAAGCTGCAAAAAAAGTTTTGAGAACTCATGAAAATTTAGAATTAGCTACAATGTTTTCTTTTGAGAGAAAAACTGTACACGAGCACATAAGAAAATATTTCCCTGAATTGTCCACAAAATCTGTCGGTTTAGAACCTTACAGAAAGGTAATTATTTTAGAAAATCATAAAGAATACACAAAATAATAAGAGGTGATAATATGAATAAAAAAGTAGTTATAGAAAAATATAGCAATGTAACACCTCAAATATTAAATAACGATAAAGTAAAAAATGTTGAAAAAAGGATTTTAATAGGGAGCAAACTTGAAGCACCAAACTTTGTCATGAGACTTTTTACAGTTAAAAAAGACGGACATTCCCCAAAACATTCTCACTCTTGGGAACATGAAGTATTTATTGTAAAAGGAAAAGCTGAAGTATATAATGGAGAAGAATATGTTGAAGCAGAAGAAGGAACATTTGTTTTTGTCCCTCCTAATGTAGAACATCAATTCAAAAATGTTGGCGATGGAGATTTACAGTTTATATGTGTAATTCCCAATTCAGCTGACGAAGAATAAAAAACTTTTATAAAAGAGGCGAAAGCCTCTTTTTTTATATTTGTAACTATGTTATAATTATATTAATGTAATAATATATTCTTAACATATCTGGAGGGTTAGATGAATACATTAGATATCATAACTTTAAAAGAAGTTTATAAAAAGACAAACAATGAAATTATTAGCATTATTGAAAAAGGTATTAGACCAAATTTATTTGAAAAAGATTTTGAAAATAAGAAAAAATTTATTTATAAAAGATTAAAACAATCTTCTAATTATTCTATCTTGACTTACTGGGACGAAGATTATCCAGAAGAACTTAAAAATATAGCAGATCCACCAGTTATTTTATACTATATCGGTAATCTCGATCTTTTTAATACCAAAAAAGTTTCTGTAGTTGGTACGAGAAAACCTTCACAATACGGGAAAAATATGTGTGCTGATATTGTAAAAGTTTTGGAAGACTACACTATAGTTTCGGGAATGGCTTATGGAATAGATTCAATTTCTCATAGAAATGCAAAAAAAACCATAGCTGTCTTGGGCACTGGAATAGATGTTATATTTCCAAAAACAAATGAAGATCTATACCACAAAATTTCGAAAGATGGATTGATTTTATCAGAATATATGCCTGGAACACCTGGAATGAAACATCAATTTCCGTATAGGAACAGAATTATAGCTGCTTTATCTGAAAAGACCATCGTTGTCGAGGCAGCAAAAAGAAGTGGCTCTTTAATTACCGCAAGATATGCTCTTGAATTTGGAAAAGATGTTTTGGCAGTTCCAGGAGATGTTTCCCGTTTCAATTCTTACGGCACAAACTTTTTGATCTACAATGGGGCAATTCCGATAATATCATTAGAAGTTCTCAAAGAAATATTCAACATAAACGAAATGAGGATGAATATAGACAACTTACCTGAAAAATCCAAAAAGATAATTTCCTTGATTAAGAATGGTGAAAATACCGCAGAGAAAATAAGCTATTTTTTAAATGAAGACATATCAACTATACTAACTTCTCTCATGGAATTGGAAATAGAAGGTAAAATTAGACAAGAAAATGGATGTTATAATTTAATTTTTTGATTATATTAACATTTTTTGCTAAAAAATAAAGTGATCCTTAATTAAAATATATTAAAATATAATCAAATAGAAGAAATTTATAGGTTTATTTTTAAAATAAATTATAAGCTTTTAAAGGGGAGGATTTTTATGGCTATATTGAGTCAAGAAGAAATTTTTAACTTATCAAATGGTAATCTACACGACCCTTATGTGTATTTGGGAATGCACAAATATAAAAAAGGAGTAGTCGTTAGGACTATGCAACCATTTGCAAAAGAAGTAAAGGTTACCTCAAAAAAATTCAGAAGATATATGAAAAAAATAAGCGATTCAGGTCTTTTTGAGTTGTATATTCCAAATGTTGACATTGTAAATTATAAGTTTAAATGCACTGATTACGAGGGAAACAAATGGGAAGTAATAGACCCATATCAATTTTTACCTGTGATTTCAGATTATGACAGACACCTATTTAATGAAGGAAATCATTATGAAATTTATGATAAATTAGGTTCTCACAACATGAAAATAAATGGTCATAAAGGAACTTTATTTGCTGTTTGGGCACCAAACGCAAAGAGGGTTTCAGTTGTTGGAAATTTCAACAATTGGGATGGAAGAGTTCATCAAATGAGAATGCTTGGTTCTTCTGGTATATGGGAAATTTTTATTCCTAATTTATCTGAAGGTGATTTATATAAATATGAAATAAAGACTAAAGAAGACTATATTCTTTTAAAAATAGACCCTTACGCAAACTTTTTTGAAAAAAGACCTAAAAATGCTTCAATAATATACGATCTTGAAGGAAAACATCAATGGGAAGACGATCAGTGGATAAAAAAAAGAGAAAATACAAATTGGCTTGAAGAACCTATGAGTATATACGAAGTTCATTTAAACTCTTGGATGAAAACAGAAAATGATGAATTTCTTAACTATAGAGATATAGCAAAAAATTTAGCAAATTATTGTAAAGAAAATGGTTTTACTCATATCGAATTAATGCCTATTGCAGAGCACCCTTTGGACATGTCTT
This sequence comes from Geotoga petraea, assembly GCF_900102615.1. Lineage (NCBI taxonomy): Bacteria > Thermotogati > Thermotogota > Thermotogae > Petrotogales > Petrotogaceae > Geotoga > Geotoga petraea. The sequence goes on from NZ_FMYV01000004.1 coordinate 141,017, forward strand.
GGGGCTATCAAGTGACAGGATATTTTGCGCCTACAAGTAGATTCGGTACTCCAGAGGATTTTATGTATTTTGTTGACTTGCTCCATAAAGAAAATATTGGAATTATTCTTGATTGGGTCCCAGGGCACTTCCCTAAAGATGAATTCGCACTGGGTAGATTTGATGGAACAGCTTTATACGAACATTTAGATCCAAGACTTGGTGAACATATTGATTGGGGGACTTATATTTTCAATTACGGAAGAAATGAAGTTAAAAATTTCTTAATTTCTAATGCATTATTTTGGTTGAAAAAATTCCATATAGATGGCCTTAGAGTCGATGCTGTGGCTTCGATGCTTTATTTAGATTATTCAAGAGAGGGAAAGGATTGGATACCTAATCGATTTGGTGGAAGAGAAAACCTAGAAGCTATTGATTTTTTAAAACATCTAAACTCTGTTACTTATAAATATTTCCCAGGTACACTAACTATAGCTGAAGAATCTACTGCTTTTCCTGGAGTTACAAAACCAGTTGATCTCGGAGGTCTTGGTTTTGCAATGAAATGGAACATGGGATGGATGAACGATAGTTTAGAATATATGAAAAAAGAACCAATATACAGACAATACCATCAAAATGATTTGACCTTTTCAATTATGTATGCTTTTTCTGAAAATTTTATCCTATCCATTTCTCATGATGAAGTAGTTTATGGCAAAAAATCGTTGGTAGATAAAATGCCTGGAGATGACTGGCAAAAATTTGCAAACCTCAGATTGTATTTATCATATATGTATGCTCACCCTGGGAAAAAGCTATTATTTATGGGACAAGAGTTTGGCCAATGGAAAGAATGGGATTTCGAACATTCTCTTGATTGGCATATTTTACAATACGAAAACCATAAAAAAACAAAGGATTTTGTTAAATATTTGAACAACATATACAAAACTAACGAACCTTTTTATAAGATTGATTTTAATTATGAAGGATTTGAATGGATTGATTTTAGTGACAATGAAAATAGTGTTATTTCCTTTTTAAGAAAATCAAATGATGAAAAAATATTATGTGTATTTAATTTTACACCTGTCCCAAGAGATAATTATAGAATAGGAGTCCCAGAAGAAGGACAATATGAATTGATATTTAATTCAGATTCAAAAGATTTTTGGGGGAGTGGTTACGATATCAAAAATTCTGTCACTTCTGAAAAAATAAGATGGCAGGGAAGGGATAATTCTATAGTATCAAATTTACCGCCTCTTTCAGCTATTTTCTTTAAAATAAAATAACAAATAAAAAATAATGTCATCTCTTTGAGATGACATTATTTTTTATCCTTTTACTGCTCCAACAGTTAAACCGTCGATAAAATATCTTTGAAAAAGTAGAAATACTACCAATGGAACAATAGCTGCTATTAACGATGCGGCAGATATAATATTCCAGCTTGTAACCCATTGACCTTGTAAATTTACAAGTCCCAAAGTTACTGGTTTTAAACTATCTGATTGAAGTAGTATTAAAGCCCAAAGATAATCGTTCCATATCCATGTAAATTCTAATATACCCAAAGCTGCCATTGCTGGCAATGAAAGGGGGAGGGCAATTTTTCTATATAGTGTAAAATCATTAGCTCCATCCATTTTCGCTGATTCAAAAATACTTTTTGGAATTCCTATCATGAAATTCCTCAAGAAAAACGTACAAAATCCCAATTGAAAGGCTACATGAAAAAGTATAACTCCTTGAAAAGTGTCATAAAGCCCAGTCTGCTGAGAAAACTTGTAGACCGGTATCAATAACATTTGAAATGGTATAAGCATACCCGCAACAAATATGATCAAAACTATTTTTGACATTTTAAATTTATAAAAAGATAAAGAAAAGGCTCCTAAACTTGAAACAAATAAAGTCCCTATTACAGAAGGAACTGTAATTATGAATGTATTCCTAAAATAAGTTTTCATATTTCCCTGTTCCCAAGAGTTGGCAAAATTTTCCCATACCAATTGTTGAGGTGGTTTCCACCATGAAGTCGAAGCCATTATCTCATCCATCGATTTTAAAGATGTAAAAGTAGTTATGAAAAACGGGATAAGCCAAACTATCACTATTAAAAGCGATAATATGTAAAACATCATTCTAATTGATAATTTTCTATTTTTCATTTTCTCACTCCTCGTTTTTCATTACATTTAGTAAATACAATATAATAAACCCAAATGTTATTGCAAATTGTATAACAGCTATTGCAGATCCATACCCCATCCTGTAATTGTTAAAAGCTTCTATATACATAAAATTTGCTAAAACGGTTGAACTATGGAAAGGGCCTCCTTTTGTCATAACAAATACAATATCAAAGGCTCTTAAAGAATCTATAATACTTACAGTTACTGCAACTATCATAGAAGGCCTTAAGGCCGGCAAAATTATATTCCAAAACCTCTGCCAAGCATTGGCACCATCGACATAGGCAGCTTCAACTTGGTCTTTGCTAACATTTTTCAATCCTGCTAAAAACAAAACCATCACATATGGAATTTGCCTCCAAATAGCTGCAAATATAAGGGAAAAAGTAACAACCTGAGGGTCTGAAAGCCATGGTGTAATTAAAAAGTCTAGCCCTATCGCATCAAGAAATGAGTTCAAAGCTCCGTATTGTGGTTCATATATCCACGACCACATAGTCCCAATTACTACAAATGATAATGTCATTGGTAAATAAACTAATGTTTTGAATAGTTTACTGCCAGGTAGTTTCATATCCAAAAGCATTGCAAAACCAAGTCCTACTGGTACAGGTATGATAATAAATAATATAAACCATTTAATATTGTTCATTAAAGCCGTTATGAATATTCTGTCTCCAAACAACATTCTAAAATTATCTAAACCAATAAAATCTATATTTTTACTCAAACCGTCCCAACTTGAAAAGCTATAGATAAAAGTTCTTCCTATTGGAACTAATACCCAAATTATATACATTATAAGTGGTAAAGCTAAAAATGCCCATGGAACCCACCATCTCTTTTTAGTGAGCATAAAATCACCTCATTAAATCTTAAAAATATAGGGGGAGATTAATCCCCCTGGCAATTATTAATTATAAATTCTTTGTCTTATATTTTCCAAGTTTTCCAAAATTGCATCGATTCTGTTTGGGAACATCATGAATTCAACAAATCCATTCATTGCATTATTTGCCATTTCTGGATCCATGTCTCTATCAAAGAATTGCATAACTCCATCTGATTCAAGAATCATATCCATACCAGCTTGTGCGTGGGCATCTGGCGGAGTAACTTTTTTATTGGCAGCTAATCTACCTAATTCATCAGCAAAATACTGTTGAGATTCTTTCCCAGCTATGTATTTCATAAACAATTTTGCATCTTCAATATTTTTAGCATTTTTTGGTACCATAAATCCATCAATTGGAGTATCTTCATAAACCCCTACATTTGAGTCTATTATTGGGAATCTAAAGAAATCTATATCGTCTTTTACATTTTCTGGTGCAACATCTTTTATAAATTGACCCATTAGGTACATTCCAGCTTCTCCAGTAAAAAGTCTATTTGCAGCTTCTTGCCAGCTGTATGCAGAGTGATTATTAATAAAGTATCCTTTATCTACCATTTCTTTCCAGTATTCAAAAACTTTTTTAACTCTTGGATCTGTAAATGGAACTTTACCTGCTGTAAATTCCGTGTGGAATTCGATGCCATTAATTCTCATATTTAAATAGTCAAACCATCCACCGGCTGTCCATAAAAATTTTGTTCCAATAGCCATAGGGATTTTACCGTTTTCTTTTAAAGTTTCATTTACTGCCATAAATTCATTCCATGTTTTTGGAATTTCTAAACCTAAATCTTTGAATACAGCTTTGTTATAATAAACTCCCCACCAGTACCAGCTTTGAGGAATAAAATAAATGTTGTCTTGATAAGCCGATGCAGTTCTAAACGCTTCTGGGAATTCCTCTTCAAAACCATTAGGAAAAATATCATCTAATGGTTCCAAAAATCCTTTTTCTGCAAAATATCTCATTCTTTCTCCTGCAAACCAAGTAACAACATCAGGTGCATTGTTAGAACCTAACCAAGTTCTTAATAGTGTTTTAAAATCTTCATGTGCAAAAGTATTAACAGTTACATCAATTTCTGGATACATTTCTTCAAAATCTGCAACTAATTTAGAAAATACTTCTTTAGGTGCTGGATCTGACATGTATGAGTTTATAACCAAAGTTCTTGCTGAAAAAACAAAAAGTACCAAAGTTAATATCGTTAAAGTTAACGTTAACTTTTTCATTGTTACACCCCCTGTGTGTGAAATTGAATTTCTTAATAAAATCTTACAATATTAAATAACTATTTACAAATTCAGATAAGTCTATCTAGCCATAATTATTCTCAATTATTAACGTTAACGTTCACTATGAATAATAAATTACAAAAATGAATATATTTTTAATCTTTCTTATTAACACTAAGCATTTTCTTTTCATCGTACATTAAAAAAAATATTAAACCTAATAAACTGAAAGCGGCTGCTACAGGCCCTGTTAACCTAATGCCTAATGAATCTCCAATATCTTTTCCAAATAACAATAAAGAAGAAAATATAAACATGGATAGCATTTGACCTATTTTAGACATAAGAGTTCTTACACCATAAAAAATAGCTTCTTTTTTATTACCTGTAGTGACAGCATCATGTTCAGCTATATCTGATAAAATTGCATTTGGTAGTATCCCAAAAACTGCCATTGGAAATGCTGCTAAAGCTATTAAAACATATATTTGAATAGTATTAGGTATAAACCATATATCCATTCCTAATGTGAATACAAGTAAGTACATGATTGTGAAAAAACTAAAAGCTATAATCATCAATTTCTTTTTACCTATCTTTCTTGCAGTTAAATTTACAAATGGATAGAATAAGAAAGACAACACTCCTAATAAAATAAATATTGTTGAATATAAACTTTCAGGTAACTCAAGTAAAACTGTTATGTAATAAATCAAACCTGTTTGTAGAATGGTCAGAGCTAAAAAATATGAAAGATCAGAAATAGCAAAAACTCTAAATTCTTTTTTTGAAAAGGCTGATTTTAAAGCTTCCATCATATTTATTTCTGATGGTTTTGATTCCGAATATTTTCTTTCATCTATAAACCATATAGGAAACATCAAAAATAAAAAAGAAAGTCCAGCTAATCCAATAAAAGTATATCTAATAGCTAAAACCTTATCTATTCCCATTTCAGCTAATTTATTCCATATCATTGCTGCTTGAGAAGCTACTGCAGTTCCAAGAAAAAACGTAACTGATATATATGTAGATAAATTTAATCTTTCATTTGCAGTTTTCCCCAATTCTGGTATGAGTGCAAAATAAGGAGTAACATACATTGTGTAGAATATATAAAAAGTCAATAATGTGATAGTTAGCCAAACTACATTAAACCCACTAATATAATCTACTGGTGGCCAGAATATCAGTACAGTTAAAACAGAAAAAGGTATAACTGCAATTTTTAAAAATGGAATTCTTCTACCTTTTGGAGATTTATGTCTATCTGATAAAGTAGCAATCCACGGATCTGTTATAGCATCTAGCGCTCTTCCTGCAATGGTTATTAATCCAATAATTGTAAAAATTCCAAATATATTCCCTTGAGGAATAAAATAAGGTATTTCTGCACTTTCTGGTGGTGAATAAAAATAAACTAAATAAGAATTAATTAGTCCCATTAAAATAGCCCAACCTAATTGGCCTATAGAAAATGCTATTTGTTTTGACAAAGGCAATTTTGGTCTATCCATCAATATCCCCCCCTAATTTTTTAACTCCATCATTAATATTACTTATATAGAATGACGGTTTATATCCTATTTTTTCAAAATATTCTTTAGATATATTTCTTTCAAAATTTTCTATTTCATCTTCTTTTACTAAAGCTATAGCACAGCCACCAAAACCTGCCCCTGTCATTCTTGCTCCAATACAACTTTCTTGTTTTTGGGAAGAATTAACTATTGTATCAAGTTCTATGCCTGTAACTTCAAAATCTTCTTTCAGTGATTTATGCGACTGGTTTAAAAGTTCTCCAAATTTTTTCAAATCGCCCTTTTTAAGAACTTCTATAGATTCTAAAACTCTTTTTTCCTCTGTTATCACATGTTTTGCCCTTTTTCTAATGATGGGATCTTTTATATATTTCAAATCATCAATACTTGCTTCACACAAGTTATTTATATCTTTTTTTGAGTTTATCAGTTCAAAAGCTTTTTCACACTGATATTTTCTTTCATTATAAGATGAACCAGATAATTCTCTCTTTTTGTTAGTATTTATTATTACCAATTTATAATTTTTCAAAAATACTGGAACATATTCATAGTTTAAACTGTGAGTATCTAACAAAATCCCATGATCTTTTTTCCCAAATACTATTGAAAATTGATCCATTATGCCGGATTGGACACCAATAAATTCATTTTCAACTTTTTTCCCCAACAAAGACAACCTTTTTTTAAAATCATCATTATTTTTTCTTTCTGAAGAAATTATATAGCCAATTATCATTTCTAACGAAGCTGATGAGGATAATCCTGCTCCATCTGGTAGATTCGATTTCAAGTATATATTTAAAGATTTTTTTGGGTTTTCAATGAATTTATACATTCCCCTTGCATAATTTCCCCAACCATATTTTTGATCGAACTCTATTTTTTCTTTGGGATCTATTACAACTTCATTCTCAAATGATTCAGATTTGATAACTATAAGATCATCATTTCTTTTTCCAACTGCAGCCGTTATCCCAATTGAAAGTGCTGCTGGAAAAACATTTCCTCCATTATAATCTATATGCTCACCAATTAAATTGACCCTACCAGGTGCGAAATATAATTGGACTTTTTGACTAGGCTCATCAAAATACCTTCTGTATAAATCGACAATATTCATTATATCCCTTCTTTTTCCCTATAGCTATCTATAGCCTTTTTTAAAACAGGAGCCGTATCTTCAACAGCCATTGTATTGGCTGCTGCCCACGCTCCCATTTCAGAAGAAGCATACCATTTAATTTTGTTTTCATCTCTCAACGGAGGGTAAAATTCTATATGAAAATGATAATAATTTTCTGAATCTTTGTATTTTTCTGAATTAACGGGAGTTTGATGAATAACCATCATGTATGGAAATTTTTTATGAAACATACTATCAAATCCTCCCGTTAAAATCTTCAAGGCTTTTGCCAAATCTTTTTTTCGCTTCGAGCTAAAATCTACAAAATTAGATATATGATCCTTAGCTACAATAAAAGCGCCATATGGATAATCTGTAAAAAATGGTAAATAAACTAAAAATGATTCGTTTTCGTAAAGAATTCTTTTTTTATAATCTGTTTCCTTTTCATTCATCTCACAAATTAAACATTTTTTATTTTCTTCATAATATTCTTTAGAACTATCCAATTCTATTTTAATTTTTAATGGGATCCAAGAATATGCATAGAGTTGTCCGTGTGGATGTGGCATTGTAACTCCAACTTCTTCTCCTCTATTTTCAAAAGGAAAAACATATTTTATTTTCCTGTCTTTTGATAATTCTTCATTTCTCTCAATCCACAAATTCACTAATTTCTCTATATGCCAAAGTGGTAATTCCGGAAGAGTTATATAATGATCAGGTGAATATAGAATAACTTCACACTTTCCATAATTTTTTTCTACTTTGTAAACACTCTCTGATTCGAGATCGGGTATATCTGGATTTTGTTTTAAAGCTGGAAAGTCGTTGTCATATTTTAATACGTCATAATCATCGGGTACATTTTTTGCTTCTCCCGGACAAAAAGGGCACCAATCTTTTGGAAGATGAGGCCTTTTTTGCCTGTTATTTGCAACCATTGTGTATGTTTTCAACAAAGGATTCCATCGTAACTCAGCCATTTTTTTCACCTCTTATTCAGTTGATTTTCTCTCTATCAATTCAACATCCAAAGTTATCTGCATAGTTGTTGAATCTATATTTTCTATTCTCCTTTTCAACATGTTAAAAGCTTCTTTTCCCATTTTGATCTTATTAACAAAAATAGTTGTAAGAGATGGAGAAAATATTTTAGAAAAACGTATGTCATCGTATCCAACTACTTTAACATCATTTGGAACATTTATGTTTTTCTTTTTTAAGCTTTCAATGGCTCCGTAAGCTATTAAATCATTATAGCAAAATATTCCATCTACTTTTTCCTTATCTACAATTTTTTGAACTATATTTTCTCCTTCTTCAAAGTATAATCCTTCATGCAATTTATTAATATTGACTATATTCTTATATTCAATTTTGTTCTCTTCTAAAGCCTTTAGATATCCTAACTCTCTATTTTTACCCGCAGTATTAAACTTTTCTGCAGAAATCATGATTATTTTTTTACAACCTTTTTTGATCAAATGTTCTGTTGCTAAAAAACCACCTTTTATTTCGTTATTATAAATTTCATCAACATTCCAATTTTCAACTCCTCTACCGACAAGAACTACAGGGTACTTTTTGGTAAGAAGCTTTTCAATATCTTCATATTTATTCTGCATAGGGAAAAGTAATATTCCGTCCACTCGTCTCTCAATCAAAGTGGAAATAGCTTTCTCTTCAAATGAGTATTTACCTTCAGTGTTTATTATCATCGTTTGATAATCATTTTTTCTTGCCTCTTCTTCTATTCCTTTAAAAACTTCAGAAAAGAAAGGATTTGATGAATCAGGTATTATCACACCGATTATCTTAGAACGTTGAGTTTTTAATATTGAACCAAAAGAATTTTTTATATACCCCAATTCTTTTGCTTTTTCTAATATTTTTTCCTTTGTTTTTTCATTTATATCTGGTTTATCATTTAAAGCCCTTGAAACTGTATTTATGGAAACTCCAACAGCTTTTGAAATATCTTTGATAGTAACGTATTTTTTTTGTTTCAAAAAGAATCACCTCTTTAACGGTAACGTTCACGGTATTAATATAATACACCAAAAAAAAATCTCTTCAAAATAGAGATTTGTTAAAATAATAACTGGTTATCGATATTATTCATCTAAAATTATAGCTAATTAAAAATAAAGAAAAAAGAACAGACTTATAAAGTCTGTTCTTCAAGATTTATTTGAACTTCACCATCAAAATTTTCATCTAAAGCGTATTTAAGTGAAATTAAACCTATTTTTAATTGTTCTTCATCTGGTTCTTTTGTTGTAATCTTTTGCATCATCAAACCTGGAAAAGCAAGCACCCTACCTATTTTTGTATTAATGATCTTCGCTGTAAATCTTTGAAATTCATAAGCAAGGCCAGCTACCAATGGGAGAAGAACAACTCTTGAGATAATCTTTTCCCACATAGAACTCCAACCTAATCCACCTGATATTGAGAATACCACTATAGATGCAAAAACTGTCAGCAATATAAAACTTGTTCCACATCTTGGATGTAATGTGGTATAAGGTTTTGCATTCTTTACAGTTAAATCTTTATTATTCTCATAAGTATATACACTTTTATGCTCTGCACCATGATACTCAAAAACCCTTTTTATATCTTTCATTAGAGATATTACATAGATATAACCAACTACCAATACGGCTCTAACCACACCTTCTAAAACTGCAAACCAAAATTCCGATTGAATGTTAAAGGGCTTTGCTATTAGGACCGGTAATACGCCAAATCCTCCTGCTGCAACAACCACAGCTATTAAAATAGCAAATACCATATCTTTATTGGTTATTTCTTCATCTTCTTCTCCAGACATCTTTGCAGAATAAGATAAAGCAGTCATTCCGGTTATCATTGCATGTAAAAGAACAAAAAATCCTCTAATCAGGGGTATTTTTTCTATAAACCCCCAGGATTTATCTTTTAATTTTTTTATAGCTATTTTTCCTTCTTTTGTTTTTACAGCCACAACAGTATGAATTCCTTTCATCATTATTCCTTCTATAACTGCCTGGCCACCAACAAATTTTGGTTTATCCATTATCTACCAACCTCCTGGCTATTTCTTCGGCAACTCCATCCTCAGTAACCAGATAATAAAATTTCAATGCTTCTTTGTCTGTTTCATTACTGGAATACAAAAGCTTTGAAGCTTTTTCCCTTAATTCATTCCTACCCTTTTTTGTCATATTTAAAACATCACGTATTATTACAATAAGCCGCGTGTCTCTATTACACGCGGCGACTATTTCAGTAATAATTTTTTCATCAATCATTCTCTTGGTTCTTCCACCTGTTTAACAGCTACTTTAAATTTTATTCCAGTTCTTGTTTCTTCACCAACTTCCACTTCAACAAATCCTGGAATAACATATATTTCTTTTTGTTCATTTTCAATAAATCTTCTCGCAATTGCAATTGCTTTAACTGCTTGGTTTACAGCCCCGGCTCCTATAGCCTGAATTTCAACTTCATCAGTCTTTGAAAGAACTCCTGCGATTGCCCCTGCAACTTTATTTGGCGCTGAAGAATGACTGACTTTTAAAATTTCCATCTCGAGCTTTCCCCCTTCATGTGTAAATTCTTATATATATTTTACCATACAATTAATTCTTTTCAAAATAAATATTATAATAAAGTTATATTATTTTTACCTTTTCTCTTTGAGTCATAAAGAAACTCATCTGCTCTTTTTACACAATTATAGATATTTTCATTAGTTTTGTAAACAGCTCCAGCTGAAAAAGACGCCTCTGTCGATCCATTAAAGTCCATTTGAATTGCTTTTATTATATCGTACATAATTTCTTCATTCACATCATTCAAAAAAAGAACAAATTCATCTCCTCCATATCTAAATATATGGTCAGATCTTCTTATATGCTTAAAAACAATCTCTGAAAATTCCATCAAAATTTTATCCCCATAATCATGTCCGAATTTATCGTTTATTTTCTTAAAATCGTCTATATCTATCATTATTATTCCTATATTCTCTTCATTTGATAAGGTTATTTTGTCTAAATATTTTTCAAAACTGTTTCTATTTCCAAACTTTGTAAGAATATCTTGGCCTGCCTCAAATCTCAAAGATTCTACAGATATCTTATTTTCCCAAATGATAGAAGCTTGTTTTGATAAATAGTCTAATATTTCAAGCTGTTCTTCTGTTATAGGTTTAAAATTATACCTGTTATCACATAAGATAAACCCAAAGATTTTATCATCAAATATAATAGGACTAAAAGCTATTTCTCCAACTATATTTAATTTTTTGGAAGCTAAATGTTCTACAAGGCTTCCGGGTATTTTTATTGCCTTGTTGCCTTCTATTGCTTCGTTCATAAATTCGTTGTTCAAAATCTCATCTTCATCTAAAGTCACATCTACTATATCCCTTTCAAAATCTGAAAAGAAGTTTGGATCGTAATTTTCCAAAGTAGTTGAAATGTCTACCCTCAAGTCTGTAAAAGATTTCCAGGACTTTTTGGCGCTTTCAATATCTTTATCCCCTATTGCTCTAAGAACTTTGAACTTATCTCCCACCTTTTTAAAAAGTATCGCTCTATTAAAAGCCCCGCCAAAACCCGCTGTTATACCAGTCAAGATTGAAAATATTAATTTGTCTATTGTGGTTTCGATTTTCGTCGATTCTTCTACAATCATGTTGATATTGTTCAAAATGTGTGCTAATTTACTACCTCTTAAAAGGCACATTGTGATAACAGAGGCTACGATATCTGAAGATTTTTTTATAATATACGATATTGACTCATTAATTTCTTTAACCAACACATCATATGGTATTTCTACTGTTTTCTCATCTGAATAGAAGTATATTCTCTGTTCGTATTCATTGCCAATCTCAACAACTTTTTTCAAGTTAAAAGAGTTAAAAGCTTGATTAGCCCTTATCATTTGGTAAACAGTTTCTGGTACTTTTTCTGGATCTTCATGTAAGTAAATATCCATTCCAAAAGAACTATAAAAATTCTTATCCAAGCTATTTAATAAATACATTAATCCTGGATCTATGTACGCTGCAATTATTCTATGTTTATATTTTTCATAATTAAAATTCATATTATCTCCCTCTAGAAAAAAACTTCGGATACAATACTAATTATACCCGAAGTTTTTTAAAAATAAAAATATGATCACATTTCAGTTATTTGAATCCATGTTTTTATTATAGATTTTAATATTTCGTCTGGTGTAAAAAGTTCACCGTTTGTCTTAGTCAAGGATTCTATGTGTTTATTTTGTTTGTTCAATTTAGACATTTCATGTACGTATTGCCCTAAATTCAATTCAGGAACAATTACCGCTGTTGAATTTCTAAAAATCCTTTTTATTCTTGATGTCGGTACTGGCCACATTGTTATTGGTTTAAACAATCCAACAGGAATTTTATCAGCTCTAGCTTTTTTAACAGCCCTTAGAGCGCTTCTTGCTGTGGAACCATAAGCAACAACAACTATCTCAGCATCATGAAGCATGTATTCATCGTAAATTGAAATTTCTTCAGTGTATAATCTGATTTTTGAATCCAAATGATCTATCATCTTTTGTGACATGTTTGGATTTCTAACTGGAAATCCCGTTTCGTCATGAACTAATCCTGATACATGGAATCTTGTTTTACCCATTTCTGCTAAAGGATTAATCGCTGCAGAATCTTCTACATCAAAAGGATGGAATAGCTCTTCATCTTCAATGTCTTTTTCTTTAATTCTTTCAATATTTTCAGGATATTCGTCTTCATAATCAAGATAAAAACTTTCTCTCATATGTCCTAAAGTTTCATCCATCAATAACACAACTGGCGTTCTATACTTTTCAGCATAGTTAAATGCAGTTATAGTATGTTTATAAACTTCTTCAACCGTAGATGGATAAATTACTATAATTTGATGGTCTCCATGAGTTCCCCATCTAACTTGCATGATATCGCCTTGTGCAGGCTTTGTAGGCATTCCCGTGCTTGGCCCCCCTCTCATAACATCCACAAAAACACAAGGAGTTTCTGTCATTATTCCGTAACCAAGAGCCTCTTGCATTAATGAAAACCCTGGTCCACTAGTTGCAGTCATAGATTTTTTACCTGCTAAAGAAGCTCCAATTATAGCTGCTGCACTGGCTATTTCATCTTCCATCTGTATAAATGTCCCTCCAACTTTTGGAAGTTCTCTGGCCATTGTTTCTGCAACTTCAGTGGATGGAGTAATAGGATATCCTGCAAAAAACCTACATCCAGCTGTTATAGCTGCTTTTGCTGCGGCTTCATTACCTTGCATGAAATACATTTTCCCCATTTAAAACACCACCCTACTCATTATTATCTTTTTCTTGTTTTTCTACAACATTTATTGCAAAATCAGGACATATTCTTTCACATTGCATACATCCTATACATTTATCTTGATCTGGAATCTCAGGCCTTCCATAATCTCCCCCAATAATAGTTTGCGCAGGACAAACCCAATAACAAAGGCCACATTTTTTACAATATCCCCTGTTTATTTCTACAATATAACTTTTTTTGGTTGGCATTACTACACCTCCAATAAATTATGCTATTAAATTTATGAAAACGCCTGCTGCTACTGCAGAACCAATTACTCCAGCAACATTAGGACCCATTGCATGCATTAAAATAAAATTATTTGGGTCATCCTCTTGAGCAATAGTTTGTGCAACTCTTGCTGAATCTGGAACCGCTGAAACACCAGCTGCTCCAATCAAAGGATTGATTTTTTCCTTTGAAAAACGGTTCATAAGTTTTGCAAAAAATATACCTGATGACATTGCTATTATGAAAGCTATAGCCCCCAAAGCTAAAATTTTTAAGGTATCAACCGTTAAGAAAATTTCCGCTGTAGCAGAAGCACCTACAGATACCATAAGTAAAATTGTTACAGTGTCTGATATAAACCTTGAAGCCGCTTCAGCTAATCTTGCTGTAACTCCAGATTCTTTTAAAAGGTTCCCAAGCATTAACATACCAACTAAAGGTAATGCTTGAGGGACAAATAGAGCAACTATTAAAGTTGTTAAAACTGGGAATATTACCTTTTCCTTTTTACTAACTGTCCTCAATTTTTTCATTTTAATTTTTCTTTCTTCTTTGGTAGTCAATAACCTTGAAACAGGAGGTTGTAAAATCGGAATTAATGAAATATAAGAATATGCTGCTACTGCTATAACTGATAATATTTGCGGAGCAAACTTGGTTGCAATGTAAATTGAGGTTGGACCATCAGCACCACCTATAATAGCTGTTGCAGCAGCTTCAAATAAATCAAAGCCCATAAAAGTTGTAGCTGATATGAAAGTTATAAATATACCGACTTGAGCAGCGGCTCCTAAAATTATTAATTTAGGATTAGCTATCAAATATGAAAAGTCAGTTAAAGCACCAATCCCTAAGAAAACTAAAGGTGGATATATACCCAAATCCATACCTTGTTTAATGTACCACAAAAGTCCTCCCACTTGCCCATCTGTTGGTGGATTAAGTAACCCTGTTGCTTCTGGGGGAATGTTCGCCATTATCATTCCAAAACCCAGAGGTATTAATAAAAGAGGTTCAGCATGTTTTGCAATTGCTACCCATATTATTAACCCACCTAAGCCAATCATAAAAGCACCCTGCCATGTTAAAAATGCAAATCCACTATTAGAAAAAAAAGAAAAAATAGCTGATAACTCCATATTTTACCTCCTGATAAATACATATCATATTTTTTATACTGATACTATTATAAAAGTATATGAAAAATTTTTCAACCTCAGTTTCAACCATTTTTCATGCTTCAGTAGCATTTAATAATAAAAAAGTGGGGATAAATTCCCCACCTTTATGTATTTAACAAATTACTTATTTACTTTTTTTCCTCTTTTAAATTCAACAGCTGATTGTGCAGCAGCTAATCTTGCTACAGGAACTCTGTATGGAGAACAACTTACGTAGTCTAAACCTACTAAGTGACAGAATTCTATTGATTCAGGGTCTCCACCATGTTCACCACAAACACCCAATTTTATTCGTGGGTTAGAGCCTCTACCTAAATCTACAGCTGTTTTAACTAATTTACCTACACCGTTTCTATCGATGTGTTGAAAAGGATCTGACTCATAAATTCCATTTTCAACATACTCACCAATGAATTTCCCATAGTCATCCCTTGAAAATCCTAAAGTCATTTGTGTTAAGTCATTTGTACCAAAACTAAAGAAGTCTGCATGTTCAGCAATTTCGTCTGCTGTTACAGTAGCTCTTGGAATTTCTATCATTGTACCAATTTTGTATTCAACATCGATTTGATGTTCTAATAATAAATCATTAATTACTTTTTCAGCTCTTTCTTTTAGAAGAGTAAATTCATTTACTTTTCCAACCAACGGGATCATAATTTCTGGCTTAACTGTTTTTCCTTCTTTAACCATTTCAATGGCAGCAAGCATTATTGCTTTAACTTGCATTTCTGCAATTTCAGGGTAAGTAATAGCTAATCTTACACCTCTATGCCCCATCATTGGATTTGATTCATGTAAATCTTCTATAATGTCTCTTAACTCTTCTTCTGTTATTCCAACACTTTTAGCAACTTCTTTTATAGCTGATTCTTCGTGTGGAACAAATTCATGCAATGGAGGATCTAACAATCTTATAGTAACTGCATAACCTTCCATAGCTTCGAACAGGCCTTTGAAGTCATCTTTTTGCATAGGCAATAAGTCTTTTAATGCAGCTTCTCTTTGTTCTTTTGTTTTTGACACGATCATTCTTCTCATTTTATTAATTCTTTCTTCACCAAAGAACATGTGCTCTGTTCTACATAACCCTATACCTTTAGCTCCAAATCCTTTTGCAATTTCAGCATCTTTTGGGGTATCAGCATTAACCCTTACTCCCAAGTCAGCAACTTCATCAGCATAATCTAACAATTTTCTTATGTCGCCTTCAAGCCCTGTTGGCTTTATTGTTTTTACTTTACCAACATATACTTTACCTTCAGTTCCATCTATTGATAACCAGTCACCTTCTTTAACTGTGATTCCATTTGCTTTAGCTGTTTTTTCTTTAGGGCTGATAACTATTTCTTCAGCACCAACTATAGCTGTTTTACCCATTCCTCTTGCAACAACAGCAGCATGAGATGTCATGCCACCTGTTGAAGTCAAGATACCTTCAGCAGCATCCATACCACCAATGTCTTCTGGCGATGTTTCAGGTCTTAAAAGAATAACTTGTTTACCTTCTGCTTTTAATTCTTCAGCGTGTTCAGGTGTGAATGTTACTATACCTGTTGCAGCACCTGGCGAAGCAGGAAGACCTTTCCCAAAGTATTTTGCTTTTTCTACCTCTTCTTTATCAAATGCTGGATGCAATAATTTTTCTATATCTGCTGGCTTAACTCTGGTTACTGCGATATCTTTGGATACTAATCCTTCTTCAACCATATCAACAGCTATTTTAACAGCAGCTGTTGCAGTTCTTTTACCATTTCTTGTTTGTAAGAAATATAATTCACCTTTTTCAATGGTAAACTCTATGTCTTGCATATCTTTAAATGCTGCTTCTAATTTTCTCATTGTATTGATTAATTTATCATAAGCTTTTTTGTTGTCCTTTTCTAATGTTGATATGTCTTTAGGTGTTCTTATACCAGCAACAACGTCCTCTCCTTGTGCATTTAATAAGTATTCACCGTAAATTTCATTTTCCCCAGTATTTGGGTTTCTTGTAAAAGCAACACCTGTTCCAGAGTCGTCTCCCATATTACCAAATACCATCATTTGTACGTTTACAGCTGTACCTAAAAGACCCATTTTATCCATGCCGTTAATTTGTCTGTATTTTATAGCTCTTTTGTTATTCCATGAAGCGAATACTGCTTCTGTAGCAATCCATAATTGTTCTTCAGGTTTTTGTGGGAATTCTTTACCTTCTTCTTTGTAAAGTTCTTTATATTTTTCTACAACTTTCGCCAAATCGTCTGCATCTAAATCAAGATCATTTTTTACACCTTTTTCTGATTTAACTTCGTTTAATTTTTTCTCGAATTTTTCATGTTCGATACCTAAAGCAACATCACCGAGCATTTGCATAAATCTTCTATAAGCATCCCATGCAAATCTCTTATTATTTGTTAATTTTGCCAATCCTTCAACAACTTCGTCGTTTAATCCTAAGTTTAAAATTGTATCCATCATACCAGGCATAGAAATTGCAGCACCTGATCTAACTGATACTAACAAAGGATTGCTTGGATCTCCAAATTTTTTACCTGAAAGTTCTTCAACCCTTCTTAAAGCTGCTTCTGCTTCTTCTTTCAAGTATTCTGGGATAACTTGTCCATTTTCCCAGTAAAGTCTACACATTTCAGTTGTAATAGTGAATCCCGGTGGTACAGGAACTCCTCTTAAAGACATTTCAGCAAGGTTTGCACCTTTACCGCCTAAAAGATCTTTTAATTTCCCATTACCTTCTGCTTTTCCGTTTCCAAAGGAATAAACATATTTTTTTCCCATTTTCTTCCCTCCCGTGAGTGGTTTATAAATAACGTGTAATCTATTTAGCAATTATGTATAATAAATTGAAAAAAATTTCAGCACTATTAATATTATGATAAATCCTCTTTTTAATTATATATTAAATGTGTTAAATTGTAACTATGAATATAAAAACGTTTTTTTAAAAATGTTAAAATCTATCAATTCAATAATACAAATTTTCGGGAATTTTATCTATAATTCCATAATTTTTTATTACTTCTAAAAAACTGTTTATAGTTTCTTTATCAACATCGTACTTAATTATAGATCTTTCAGCGGCTTTTTGCATTACTGGCTTGGGCATTTTTCCACCCATAGTTTCAACAACATATTCAATTGCTTCATTGTTATAATTGTTAAAAAACAAATTTGCTGAGTTTGAATAGGCATCTATCACTTTTTTTGCCTCGTTATGTTCAATATCTCCTCTTACAAATAAACCCGTAATAGGAATAATAGGTTGTAAATTGGTTAACTGAGAGTACAATTGCTCTATATCCATTACTACCTTTACATTTCCTTGTGTTTTAACTTCTGCAAGTGAAGCAAATGGTTCTGGTAGTACTGCATAATCTGCTTTTCCAGAAGCTAAGAGTTGTATTATATCTGCACCATTTGTAATATAATGAATATTCACATCTAAATTCCTTTCTTCTTTTAATATTTTCAACACCAAATCTGCAGTTTGGCCAGGACCTTGAATTGTATAAATTGTTTTCCCTTCTAAGTCTTCTATTGATTTAACGTCTTTTGAAGATATTAAAGAAAATGTTTTCCAAAGCGAAACCCCTGCTAATTTATAATTTACATCTCTATTCATAAGTTGAACACCAAAAGCAACAGGAAGTACTATAAAATCAGCTTGTTCTTTTATCACAAGAGTCTGTGCTTCATCTAAACTTCTCCAAAACTTTGTCTCTAACCCTTCAATTGGTTCAATGTATAAGCCAGCAGCTGGTAATAATGAAGGACCCAGTGGATTATAAAAATTCAACGCAAAAGCAGAAATAAACAAAACACTCAAAATAAACAATAATAATTTTTTTTTCATGTTATTCCTCCAATCAATATAGTTGTTCTACATGTAGTTTTACATCTAAATTTTTTCTATTTTCTTCTATTAAAATATATGATATTGTTGTCTTTCTGATAAACTCTTTATTGTTTATCCCTTTGTTCTTTGTAACAGTATGTTTCCACGCCCCAGTATTCCCATAAAATTTTTTAACTTTATTCTTTGTAATGATGTTGAAACTCGGCTTGTGATTATGACCCATTATTAGCCCTTTTATTTTATGGTTAGGTATATCAATATCTTCATCTGAATACCCAATTAAATATTTTTTAGGGATATAGAATTTATCCTTTAACAACTTTTTTGATCTTTTCAAAAGAGCATCTGATTTTTTTATGTCCCTAAAGGACATTATCATTCTTACAAGAGCTTGCCCCAATTCCAAACCTCCAATATTATTTACAAATAAATTGGTAAACATGTGATATTTTGGAAAGTTTATTTTCAACCACTTTTTTATCTGATCCGTCTTAATAAAATTAACAAAATGCCTCGCCCATTTTTGCTTCAAATCATAACCAATGGAATATCTTTCATTAATATATTCCAACCACTCAAAAACATCTAATAACGGTGAAATATTGTCATAATCTGAAAGCAAATCATCTGGTAATATGTTACTTATCTCAATATTAAAATTGTGATTCATATACCTAAGAAGATACTCTCCAAAAGAAGGCACCAATCTATTTTCATCGTCATATATTATTCTGTTTACAGAATCAAATTGGTTCCCGTGAATTGCCATTATTTCAAATTTTTCATCATAATAATATGGAACAATTTCCACATTCCCCATCATATTTTGAATTTTATTTCTCATTTTTTGATCAAATAACAGATAATAATCATGATTACCAACAATGTATCTTATTTTTGTCTTATTTGATATTTTTTTGATAAATTCAAAAAGCTCTAAATGTTCTCTTTCTATTTTATCCAACAAACTGTAGTCATAAGATTCAACGTATTCTTGTAGGCTACCTTTCATTTCAAAGTCGTTTGATAAATCATACATTTCAATAAAATCTCCAACAAAATTAATCTCTGGATTTTTCTCTTTGCTAAGATCGTTTAGTATATCTATTAATTTTTTATCGTAAACAAAATCATCTCTAAGATTTCCATCACCTATATGTAAATCTGACAAATAAAGTTTCATAGCCCACCTCTCAAAAAATCTCTCAATAAAAATTATAACATATATTTTTTTAGTAATATTAAACGGAAACAATATCAAAATTAAATAAATCGTTACATTAAATCATTTCAAAGACCTTTACAAATCACATTATTTCTGATAAAATATCTTACGGATTTAAATAATTTTGGGGACGTGGTGAAGCTGGTTATCATGCCGGTCTGTCACACCGGTGGCCGCGAGTTCGAGTCTCGTCGTCCCCGCCATAAACCTTCTCGTATTGCGGGAAGGTTTTTTCAATTTATTTTAAGTGATATATAATAGAATTGATTTATAAAATTTAGAAGGTGTAAATATGTTTGATATACCAACAAATGAAGACGATATGGAAAAAATGGGTTTAAAACAGTTGGACGTTATACTTGTAAACGGTGATTCTTTCGTTGATCACCCTTCTTACGGAATGGCTATTATAGCAAGAGTTTTAAAAGAAATGGTTGGACTTACAGTTGGGGTTATTTCTCAACCTAATTGGAAAGATACCTTGGATATTTCAAAACTTGGTATTCCAAAATATTTTTGGGGAGTTAGTGCTGGAAATATGGATTCTATGGTTTCTAACTACACAGCGTCCAAAAAAAAGAGAAATTCTGACGTTTATTCTCCTGAAGGTTCTTTCAGAAAAAGGCCTGACAGGGCAACCATAGTTTATACTAATCTTATTAAACAATTTAACAAAGAGAAACCCGTCATAATTGGAGGAATTGAAGCCAGTTTGAGGAGATTTGCTCATTACGATTGGTGGCAAAACAAAGTAAAACATTCTATTTTACTTGATTCTAAAGCAGACCTATTGGTGTATGGTATGGCTGAAAAAACTATTTTTGAAATTGGTGAAATATTTAAAAATAAAGGAACAATAGATGATTGCAAATCCCTCAGAGGAGTCGTTTATCAATTAAAGAAAAATGATGTTTTGAAAGAAGAAAAATATGTAGAAATACCTTCTTATGAAGAGGTATCCAAAAACAAAGAAAAATACATTGAAGCTTTCAACGCATTTTACAACAATGTCGATCCTTATCAATCTAAAATACTTCTCCAAAAACATCAAAATAGATATGTAGTTCAAAATTTACCTCAACTTCCTCTGTCTCAAAGTGAGATGGATGAAGTTTATTCTTTAAACTACACAAAAGAAGTAGCACCAGAAGAGCTTAAAAAAGGATACGTCAAATCAATTGATACTGTTAGAACATCAATAACAACACACAGAGGATGTTATGGAGAATGTTCTTTTTGTGCCATCGCCCTTCATCAAGGAAGATATATACAAAGCAGGTCAAAAGAATCAATTATAAAAGAAGTTAAAGAACTAACAAACAGAAAAGATTTTAAAGGCTACATTTCTGACCTTGGTGGTCCCACTGCAAATATGTATGGAGATGATTGTAAGAAAAAAATTAAATCAGGTGCTTGTTTGAATAAGTCATGCATTGGGATAGAATATTGTAAAAGTTTAAATCACAGTCATAAAAATTATTTAGATTTATTAGAAAATGTAAAAAAAATTGATGGGGTTAAAAAGGTCTTCATTTCTTCAGGAATAAGATACGACCTTATAGAGAAAGACGAGAAATATGGAGATGAATTTTTGTATAAATTACTGAAGTTTCATAATCCTGGTAGATTTAAAATAGCTCCTGAACATTCAGACAATAATGTTCTAAAGCTAATGAATAAACCAGATTTTATTCATACAGAAAATTTTATAAACAAGCTAAACAAAATAAAAAAAGAAAAAAACTTGAACACTAAATTTTCTGCTTATTTGATATCAGCACATCCTGGAGCGACGAAAAAAGCCGATAAAAAACTGGCTTCGGATATCAACAAATTTTTCCCATTTCAACCTGAAGATATCCAAATATTTACTCCAACTCCTTCAACCAAATCTACAACTATGTACTATACAGAAAAAAATCCTGACAACGGAAAAAGTATTTTTGTAGAAAAAAACGAAAAGGAGAGAAAAGAACACAAAAATATACTTTTTAATAATAAATAATATTCTTAATAGACTTGTAATTTATTATTAAAAAATGCTATAATATTTATATATTTAAATAAATATAGGGGGTTATCCATGTCTACAGAAATTGATATCAAAACTTATATTGAGAGTTTTGAAGAAATGTCACAGCTTTTTCAAACTCTTTCCGGGGAAGAAAATGAAAAAACATTTATGGAAAAACTATTGAATATTGCCATAAAAAGTATTCAAGAAGCAGAATGTGGTTCAATTTGGAAGATAGAGGGGACTCTTTACAAACCAGTAGCTGGGTATGGTTATGATGATGAAGTATTAAACAAAATGGAAATACCATTCGACGATTCTTACATATATCAACATCTTGATGAAGAAATTCATGAAACATTTGACATTGCCAACTTCAACAAAAATGCATCTGAATTTTATAAAGCTAGTCAAATGCTTCATAATAAAAACGAAAAATTGGTCACCCTTATTGTTCCGCTAAGAATTAAAAATAAATTAGAAGGGCATATTTATATAGATAACTTTAAAGTAAAAAAATTTAGCGAAACATCCAAAAGAATTCTGAAAACTTTCAGTAATTTTGCAAGTACTTTCATGACTCTCATGAATTTAAGAGAAAAGGAAAAAGAAGCAAACGAAATGAACTCTGTTTACCTATCTTTTATCACTCATGAGCTTAGAACTCCTTTAACTTCTATAATAGGTTTTTCAGAAACTGTGTTGTCTGATCCGGATATGACTGCAGAAGAAATGAGAAAGATGATGAGAAAGATTTACGCTTCAGCAAGACATTTGAACTCTTTGATTGAAGATATATCAACATTTAAAAAACTAAACAAAGATCAGAAAATAAATGTGGATAAAATCAATTTTAAGAAATTGCTTTTTGATTCAATTTCAATAGTAGAGCCAATAACGTCGCCAGATGTTGAGTTAAACATTAAATATGAAACTGAAATTCCTGAAAATATAGAAACAGATTCCACAAAACTTAGACAGATATTTGTGAATATAATTGGTAATTCTGTAAAATACACTGATTATGGGTATGTAGACATAATAGTTTCGTATAATAAAAAAAAGAAAATGTTCACAATCAAAGTTGAAGACTCTGGGCCTGGAATCCCAGAAGAAAAGCTTAAGGACATATTTAAACCTTTTGTCAGATTATCAAAGGATAAACCTGGTTCAGGTCTTGGCTTAGCTATAGTTAAAAAAAATATTAAAAAATTGAAAGGTACGATACACATGGAATCAAAAGAAGGATATGGGACAACAACTGTTATAAACATTCCATTGTCTGTGAAAAAATAATCCCTAAATTTTAGGGATTATTTTTTTTATGAAACATGGAATTCTTTATAAATTTTATAAAAGGTACTTTCTGATTTTCAACCGATTTAAATTCTCTTTCCAATTTTTCTATATTAAAGATTATCTTAGCAACATTTTTTCTTGTTAAAAGTCTTGCGATATTTACCTTTGTTATTTCATCGTTGCTAAAAGTAACACCACAAAAAGATCTAACTCGTTGCTTACTAACTTTAATCTCCTTCGATATTCGCTCTACATTTGGCCATGTGTATTTTTTTGTTCCAGTTATTACATACATAGTTTTGTAAAGATCATAAAAATAGCTGCTCAAAAACCCTATAAACTTTACTGCTATAAATTGTGGATCTTCCATCAATTCATTCATCATTTCAACTGCTTTTCCTTCTTTTTGTAAACAAATAGTATAACCAATGTCTTCAAATTCAGGAATTGAAAAATGTGTTGTTATTTCTTGTATGTCTTTGGAGGTGATAAACTCTTCATCAGTGTATATTGATAACTTTTGTATCTCTTCATATATGAAGAGGTCGTTTTGGCCAAGAATTTCCAAAAGGTAGTCTATTGATTCATTTTCCATCTTTTTGTTGAATTTATTTAAGACTTCCCTTACAAACTTTCTCCAATTATCTTTTTCCCATGGTGCAGGAAGTTTAGCTGTTATATTTTTATCAAATTTTTTCTTAAGGCTTTTCAGTTCTTTTTCATCTTCAGTTGTAATAATCAGTTCTTCAACGGGAGAGTTTTTATTCATTATATTTTCAGCGATTATCTCCCTATCTTTGTCCTTGAATTTACTGAAGTTCTTAATTACAACCATCTTTTGATTAGAAAACATACTCCCCATCTGAAATATTTGTAAAAAAGAATTTTCTGAATAGTTTTCTGGAGTTATTGTATGTAGTTCGTATTCATTTTTAATTCTACTTTCAATTTCCATTCTCTTTTTTATTTCAGAGTTTCCAACTATCAAAACCCTACCCATTTTATCACTCCATTTTTGCTGTCTTTATTTGAAAATATCTGTTTTTATCTATTAAAACTCCAGGTTTTGGATACTGTTCTTCAACGTAATCCCCGTTTCCAGTAATTATTATATCATTTTTACTAACACCAGCACTTATTAAAAAGTTAACAGCTTCATGTATATACATACCCTCAATATTTGGCATTACATTTTTGAAAATTATCTTTTTGGTTTCTAAGTTTGAAAAATCTTTTTCATATTTGTAGAATGCTTCTGTGACAACCGGAGCAGCAACTTCTCCTCCATAAAATTCTCCTTGAGGATTATCTACAATCACTAAAAATGTGTACCTCGGATTAGTTGCTGGGTAATATCCTTCAAAAAGAGAATAATACGCTTCTTCGTTGTAGCCTTCTCCAGCAATAGCTTTTTGGGCGGTACCTGTTTTTCCGCCTATTAGCATACCTTCTCTATAAGCAAGTTTTGCTGTACCAGATATAGTAACGTAATTCATCCATTCAACTAATTTTTCTGAAATCTCTTCCGAAAAAACTCTTCTGGCTTCACTTTCTTTATTCTCTAAAAAGGTAGGTTCTTTGTAAATGCCATTATTTACAAGTGAATTAAAAGTACTAATCAACTGAATAGGTGTAACGCCTATACCCTGGCCCAAAGCAATTTGATAAGGGGTTATACTATACCAATTATCCGGATATTTCAAAACACCATCTATTTCTCCTTTAAACTCTGCATCAGTTTTAGTACCAAATCCCATACTAATCAAACGTTCATATATCCATTCATTAGAAAATTCTTCTTTAATTTTTTTCATGACTTTTGCTATTGATATATTTGATGAGAGTATAAGTGCGTCTCTTATATTCAGCTCACCTAATCCATATCCTTCAGATTCTGTCACAATAAAATTAAGATCTTCTTCAGGTTTATAATTGTATGTAGATTCAAATTTTTCGTTTTCTGTTATTATTTTTTCATCTAAAGCTAAGGCATAAATCATTGGTTTTAAAGTTGAACCTGGCTCTATATAACCCATATAGCCCAAATTCCAAGGGTAAATAGAAACACTTGCCCTTATTTTCCCTGTTTTAGTATCCATGACTATTGCCACTGCCCCATTAGCCTTTTTTTCTTCAACTGTTTTTTTTAGTTCGTAATAAAGATAATTTTGTAACTCATTGTCCAAACTAAGTCTTATAGTACTCTTTTCTTTTAATAATCCATTTTCATGTAAATACTTTTCTATTCCATATTGAGTCGTCTTATAATTACCAATAAGAGAATCGTAAGAAAACAAATTGTTGTAAACTCTTTCTTGATTGACATAAATATTTGCAAATCTTCTCATATCCCCTAAACTTTCTTTTGCTTCTTCTTCAGTGTCATAAACTCCCCAGAATAAAAACTTTTTATTTCCCAGCTCATCATCAGAATATTTGCTGTTTAAGGTTGATTTATTGTTCCAATACTCGTTTCTTTTTTTCATAAATTCTAAATCAATCCATACCTCATATTTATTTTTATTGTAAACAAGAAAATGACCCTTGTTATCCACAAGGGTCGCTAAATTATAATCTTTTTGATTGTTAACTGTTGTCTTTACATTACTCTCACTTGGTGAATTAAAAATTACACCAAATAATATCAAACCCAAATAACCTAAAATAAATATCATTTGAGTTAAAGAATATTTAAATTTCATATTTTCATCAGTTCCCACCAGATTCCAGATCTTTTAAAATTTCAGCATACTTTTCGATTCTTTCATCAACATTTTCAATTTTTTGCTCTAAACTTTCCAATTTAATGGTAGCTACTTCTATGTTCTTTTTATTCATTTCAATGTCCTTCCCAAAATAAATTGCAAAAGAAAGCCAAATAGTTCCCAGAACCACCATAAGAAAAATAAGAGCTACTAATACCAACGAAAAAGTACCAGAACCTACTTTCTCTATACTTTTTTGATTTTCATAAGGCCGTGGCATACTACCGCCCCCCGTTAATGAAAAACCACTATTAACCTAAGTATTCTGCAACTCGTAATTTAACACTTCTTGATCTTGGATTTTCTTCAACTTCTTCTTCTGAAGGATACAAAGGTTTTTTTGTGACTAATTTATAATTTCCTTGATTTTTATAATAATGTTTTACAATTTTATCTTCCAATGAATGAAAAGTCAATATTGCAACTCTTCCCCCAGGATTCAAGAATTCGGTAAACTTATCCAACGCAGTTCTTATGTTATCAAACTCTTTGTTAACCTCTATTCTCAACGCTTGAAAAGTTTTTGTAGCAAGATGCTTTTTTCTTCTTCTAATTTCATTATATGGTAAAGCCTTTTTTATTGCTTCTATAAGTTCAAAAGTTGTATTTATTGGTCTCCTATCTACAATACTTTTAGCAATTCTTCTTGAAAACTTGAACTCCTCACCATATTCAAAAATTATACGAGCTAACTCTTTTTCATCGTATTCATTGACTACTTTAGCAGCGTTTAAAGCTGATTCAGTATCCATCCTCATATCTAAAGGTTCATCATTCATAAAAGTGAAACCCCTGCCCTCACCTTTTAATTGAAAAGTAGATACTCCTAAATCCATCAAAAAGCCATCAACTTTATCTATACCAAGCCCTTTCAATACCAAATCAATGTCCTGATAAGGAGCTTTAAAAAATTCTATTTTTTCAGCTAAATCTTCCAATCTTCTTTCGGCAATCTCAAGAACTTCGTAATCAATATCAACTGCTATAATCTTAGATTTACCTTCGGTATATTTATAAATAGCTTTTGAATGACCGCCTTCACCTACTGTGCAGTCAACGTATATTCCATCTTTTTTAGTAATAAGGTTATCATTTATCTCATTGACCATAATACTCCTGTGATAATCTTTATACTGTCTCAATAATTATACACCACCTTAACAAACATGTCAAACTGACCAGCATTTATATTATATATTTTTTCTTATAACATATAAATTTTCCGGAAAAAACATATTTGTAAAAAAATATTATTTTTGTAATTCAGCAAAATACAATAATTCGGATTCTATAAAACCATCTATTTCTCCATCTAAAACACCCTGAGAATCTGATGTTTCATAATCTGTACGATGGTCTTTTACCATTTGGTAGGGATACAAAACGTATGACCTAATTTGATTGCCCCAAGATATATCTTTAACCTCTCCATGAATAGACATTTTCTCTTCCATCTTTTTTCTCATTTCAAGATCATAAAGTCTCGCTTTCAAAATTTTCATTGCAGTAGCTTTGTTTTGATGTTGAGATCTTTCGTTTTGAGCTGTTACAACAATCCCTGTTGGTAAATGAGTAATTCTAACAGCTGAGTCAGTTTTATTGACGTGCTGACCCCCCGCTCCACCAGACCTATAAGTGTCAATTCTTATTTCATCATCTTTTATTTCTATTTCTATATCATCATCTACTTCTGGAGTTACGTTTATTGAAGTAAATGAAGTATGTCTTCTACCGTTTGAATCAAAAGGAGATATTCTAACCAATCTATGTACCCCTGTCTCATATTTCAATTTTCCATATGCAAAATCTCCAGAAATTTTTATAGTAGCACTTTTTATGCCAGCTTCTTCTCCATCTTGAAAATCTATTGTTTCGTACTTCATATTATTATTTTCACACCATCTTGTGTACATTCTTAAGAGCATGGAGCCCCAATCTTGTGATTCAGTTCCTCCTGCTCCAGGATGAATTGTTAAGAAAGCATTGGAATCATCATATTTACCATTTAACAACATTCTAAGTTCAAAACTTTTAGTCATCTTCTCTGCCTCAATCAATAGGGTCTGAACTTGATCTTCCATTGAAGGGTCTTCATCAGAAAATTCTATTGCAACATCTATATCATCAAAAATAGATTGTAATTTTTTGAATTCTGCAATTTGGTCTTTTAAATGCTGGCTTTCTTTTGATACTTTTTGTGCTTTATTCTGATCATTCCAAAAATCAGATTTAACCATTTTTTCTTCTAATTCCTTAACTCTTTTTTTTGATTTTTCTATATCAAAAAGATTTTTAAGGTCCTCAAATTTCTTTTTAATTTCTTCTAATCTCAGTTTGTCTTCATAAGAAATCATAAATTTCCTCCCATTATTTCTTCACTTTAAACCTTGTATTTCTTTTAAATCCTTTTTTTTCAGCATAGCTTTTTTTAGATTTTTGACCTTTTTTTTGAGAATCAATAACTGAGGTATCTCCATGAACAAAATTCAAATTAACAGTTTGCTTTTTAGCTTGTGATTCTTCTTTGTTGGGATCAACTCTTGTTATTCTCATCAAGTAGTCAACTATTGTATCGTAAATATCGTCGACCAGTTGTGAAAACATGTAATAAGATTCTTTTTTGAATTCCATATTTGGATCTTTTTGGCCGTAAGCTCTCAATCCTACTGCTTCTTTCAAATGTTCTATTGCATCTAGATGTGATCTCCATTTGTCATCAATTATTCTCAACATGATGAACTTAGACATCTTGTTGAAATGATCTCCAAATTCTTCCTTCTTACCTCGAAATTTATCCCATAATAAAGTCATTAATTCTTCTTTTAATTCACTTACACTTTCAGATTTTATGTCAGCTATAATTAAAAAACTTTCAAGTTTACCTTTAACGTAATCTTTATTAATTACACCAGCTTTATCATCCCACGCTGATTCAGATATCCTATCCGCTACATCTTCAAAAATTTCTTTCAAATGTTCAGTATAATCTTCTTGTTTTAAAATCCAGTTTCTGTGATTATATATTGAATTCCTTTGATTATCCATAACAGAATCCATTTCATATAACCTTTTTCTCATAGAAAAATGAATGCCTTCAACTTTTTTCTGGGCATCTCTGATTACATTTGATAATAGTTTGTGTTCGATTGGCTGACCCTCTTCTATTCTCAAAGTTGCCATAATTCTTTTCATTCTTTCTCCACCAAAAAGTCTTAAAACATCGTCTTCAAAAGATAAAAAGAATCTTGACTCTCCTGGGTCACCTTGACGACCTGATCTACCAATTAATTGATTATCTACCCTTCTACTTTCGTGTCTTTCTGTACCAATTACATATAAACCACCTAATTCTTTTACTTCATTATTTATTTTTATATCAGTTCCTCTACCAGCCATGTTCGTAGCAATTGTAACGGCACCTTTTTGACCAGCATTTGCAATGATTTCTGCTTCTCTTTCGTGTTGTTTAGCATTCAATACTTCGTGAGGAATACCTTTTCTTTTTAATAAGTTTGATAATAATTCACTTTTATCAATGGAAGTTGTACCAACAAGCATTGGTTGACCTGTTTTATGTCTTTCTTCAATTTCAGCAACTATGGCATTGTATTTGCCCTTTAAAGCTTGGTAAATACTATCATTTTTATCTTTTCTTATAACAGGTTTGTTAGTCGGTATGACAACAACTTCACAGTTATAAATTTGTTGAAATTCACTTTCTTCTGTTTTAGCAGTACCTGTCATTCCAGATAACTTATCATACATTCTGAAATAGTTTTGGAATGTTATTGTAGCATAAGTCAAACTTTCTTGTTTGATCTGAACTCCTTCTTTAGCTTCTATTGCTTGGTGAAGACCTTCAGAATATCTTCTACCTTGTAAAAGCCTTCCCGTGAATTCATCAACTATGATTACCTCGCCTTCTTTGATAATATAGTCTTTATCTTTTTTGAAGAATATTCTTGCTTTTAAAGCGTTTAACAAATGAAATAAATATTTTATGTTTTCAGGATCGTATAAGTTGTCTATTTGCAGGAGTTTTTCAGCCTTATCTATACCTTCTTCTGTTAAAGAGATTGTTTTTTGTTTCTCATCAACTGTATAATCAGATTCATTTTCGAAATTTTTGGATAAATGGGAAAATCTTCTGTACAGTTCACTTGGTGTATCTGATGGCCCAGATATTATCAAAGGTGTTCTGGCTTCATCAATAAGTATGGAGTCAGCTTCATCTACTATCGCAAAATAATGTCCCCTTTGAGATTTATCATCCATATCATAAACAAGGTTATCTCTCAAATAATCGAATCCAAACTCATTAGCCGTTCCATAAGTTATATCAGCTTCATAAGCAGCTTTTCTATCTTCTTTACTCATTCCAGCTTGTATAAAACCTACCTTTAACCCCAAAAATTCATATATAGGTCCCATCCATTCAGCATCTCTTTTTGCAAGATAATCATTGTGAGTCGCTAATTGACAGTTTTTGCCGGTCAAAGCATTCAAATAAAGCGGTAATGTGGCAACCAAGGTTTTACCTTCACCCGTTTTCATTTCAGCTATTATGCCTTCGTGCATAGATATTCCACCCATAAGCTGAACATCAAAATGTCTCATGTCTACTACTCTTTTTGCGGCTTCTCTTACAACTGCAAAAGCTTCAAATAATATATCGTCAAGAGTTTCCCCATTTTCTAATCTTTTTTTGAATTCGGGCGTTTTGTTTTTCAATTCATCGTCCGATAATTTTTCTATTTCTGGTTCAAAAGCATTTATCTTCTCAACCATTTTTCTGTATTTTTTTAAAAGCCTTTCATTTTTATCAAAAAGTCCAAATAACATTTATTTTCTCTCCTTCAAGTCTTATTTTATATGAATATTTACAAATTCTTTGTTTTCTTCAGTAAAGTACTCAAGAGTTATAAAAGAACTACTTGTAGAATAAAACTTATTACTAAAGTATCTTTCTAAGTCTATAATATTTATCCTTTCAAGGTTTTCTCTCTTTTCAATACTGTCATATGTCCTCAAGTATTTAAATCTGTTAACTTCTCCTAAATATATTCTCATATCTTCTGGGAACAAAGTGGAAAAAATAGTTTCGTTGTTATCATAATAAACATAAACAGGATATCCCACTTTATCATGACTTATTTTGAAATAATTAAATGTACCTAATTGCCCTTTAATTAGATTTTTTCTGTTTAGAAATTCTTCAATTTCGTCTAAATTAATTGGTGAAAAAACAAGAAATGAATACTCATTGTTATCGATTATATTTCTTGAGTCTACCATCAAGAATTCTTCATCATCAAGAGCATTTAAGATCATCAAAAAATTGTTTTTTGAAAATTCATCATGTGGTATCAAAAATTCTTGTATATAACTAATAAATTTATCTTTTTTAATTTTGTGTATATCGAGAATATCTCCAAATATTTTTTCCTCTTCTAAGTCACTAATATTGAATTTTGAAGAATTATCAGAAAATCTTTCTGTTTCAAAATAGCCATTCAAAGTTTTCTGATTTACGTCAAAATAAAAAGACCATTCTTTTCCTTTTTTAAAAAAGTTATGAATTTTTCCATACAAAAGATAAGTAGATTCTTCAGTCGTAACTATAGAAATATCCTTTTTAAAACTGAACCCATTTTCTTGTTTGTAAAAAGGTATTTTTTCTTCCTCTAATATAAATTCATTACCATTTCTTTCATAATAAAAAACATTTTCCAATATGTCGCTCAACGCAGTGGCATCCTTTGTTGTTACTGAAAAATAATTAGAGTCATCTATCAAGTTTTTTAATATTTGAATATAATTTGGGTTCAAAAATTCATCATATGTATAGCCTTTATCACTATATATAGAGAGAGAGTTATCTAAAAGTGCGTTTATTTTAGTAGAATCAGAAGTTAACTGACTATTTAAAAATTCTAAAAAGTAGCTATACCCAATTCCCTCTTTCGAGTTTATAAATCTCAAAAGAGGGACCTCGTTTATCGCTTTATTATAAAAATCCTTTATATTTTTAATCTTTATTTCAGTCGTAGAAGAATATCCAACTACAACAGATACCAATATCAAAATCACAGATAACCTAAATTTCATAAGACACCTCAAATATTACCCTTTTTTATGTAAAAAAGAAATTCTGTATTACCTTTACCACCCTTTATTGGAGATTCTATTCTGTTCATCACTTTAAAGTTGTTATTTTCAAAAGACCTTTCTAATTTCTGGAGAGTTTGCTGTAATAATTTTTTATCTTTAACTATCCCATTTACAACATTGCCCTCACCAACTTCGAACTGTGGTTTTATCAATACAACCATTTCTCCATTCTTTTTCAGATTCTTTTGGAAAGTATCCATCATTTTAGTAACTGATATGAATGAAACATCACAACAAATAAAATCTACCTTTTCTTCGTTTATATAATCTCTTGCATTTGTATTTTCTTTTAATATTATCTTATCGTTATTTCGAAGTTTCTTGTGCATTTGATTAGTTCCAACGTCTATTGCATAAATTTTTTCAACGTCTTTTTCTAAAAGGACTTGGCTAAATCCACCTGTAGAGCTTCCTATATCCAAACAGACTTTATCTTTTAAATTTAATTTAAAAGATTCAATCGCCTTTTTAAGTTTGAAAGCTCCTCTACCGACGTATTCATACTTTCCCAGTAAATCTATTTTGTTGTTTTCATCTACTTTTAAAGAAGGTTTTAGAATTTTATTGTTATCTACCAAAACTTTACCTTCTTTTATTAATCTTCTTGCTTTTTCTCTGGATTCAACCATTCCTCTTGTTGCAAGATATTTGTCGATTCGTATGTTGAACACTCCCATTATAAATTAAAAAGTTTAAAGTTATATAAATAAGTTATTTTATATAAATATTTACAATATTTTCTTTTATTTCCAAAATATATTTATCAGAACTGTATTGTTTTTTTGGTTCATATTTGGGCATATCGTAAAATATAGAATACACATTTCCATTTTTATAAATCCCGCCTTGAAAGTTGATTGTATATTTTTCCATCTTAAAGGTGTTTAGCTCAAGATATGTATCCCCAACTGTTATATTCATAGGAGATCTCCCAAAGTCTTTATAAAGTTCTTTCGTCCCCATTGAAACAAGCTCACCAGCAGAACTTATTATATACACAGTATTATCATATTCGTAAACGTAAGCCACAACACCCTTAAAAGAATATCTTTCGTTTAAGTTTTCTATATTTCCATAATTAGAGTAAAATCTCGATTTTACAATTACTGGGTCTCCCTCATTTGGGAACCAAATAGAGGTAGGATCGCCATATAAAAAAACTCCACTTTTTATGCTATAAGCTTTGATTATTTTAGTTTCTGTTTTTTCATAGAGGTTTTGCTTTAAAAGGTTTATAGAATACGTACGGCTAGAATAATCAGTCAGGTCGTAAGTAAAAGTTTCTATTCCGTCGTATATTTCAAAAATATTAGGGGGCATTACAACTTTTTTGGGAATATTAATTTCGCTTCCATTCAAAAAAATGGTATCTTGATCGCCAATAATTTCAACTTCTATAAAATTATTTGGTATATGAAATATTCTTTTCCCAAAAGGAGGATTGAAAACATACTCATAATTAATCCCATCTTTTTGAAGGTTAACTTTTACTTCATTATCCCATCTAAAAAAGGCTGAAGTCTTTGTTGAATCTTCAGTGGAAATATAAAAATTGTCAGCTATTATAAACACACTTCTGGCATTTGAATTCAATAATTCTTTTATATTCAAGTCTATATTTTCCAAATCAGTTTTAATCGTTTTATTCTTATATTTTAGATCATATAAACCTTTGTTGTAATTAATTTCCAGCGTTTCATAATCTCCAGACGGAGGAATAGTAATATCCGCATACTTATAAACTTTGTTGAAAATGTAATCGAAATCTTCATTTGGACCATTGTAAACAAGTCCAATTTTTTCTACAGAAAAAGAACTTATTATTATAATTATGAATACCGTAATAAAAAATAATCTTTTTAACATATGAAACCCTCTTTTAATTAAAATAATATTTTATAAAAATATAATCCTTCTGGAGGCGCTGAAGCTGGAGCTTTTGATCTATCCTTTGCTTCAATGATTTCTCTAACAATTTCTGGTGTCCAGGTACCTGTCCCGACTTTAGTCAAGGTACCAACAATGTTTCTTACCATTCTTCTCAAAAAAGACACCCCTTCAACTCTAATTAAAATAATATTTTTACTCATCCTAATTATTCTAACTCTATCTATTTGCCTAACAGGATTTCTTTCATCATTGCCAGACTTAAAAGAACTAAAGTCTTTTTCCCCTTCAAAATGTCTTGCGGCTTTCCTCATTTTGTCTATATCCAAGTCATATGGAAACCACCAAACCCTGTTTCTTAAAAATATATCTGGGTCTTTCTTTGTATATAGATAATAATGGTATATTCTCTTTTTCGCCATAAATCTTGGGTTAAAATTTTTTTCGACTTGTTCTAAATTGCGAATATAAATATCCGAGGGTAAAACAGAATTCAAAGCATCTTTTATGTTTTGAATTGTCATATTGTCGTTTGGGACTTTAAAAGCTATAGTTTGGCCATAACTATGAACTCCTGTATCCGTTCTTCCTGCACCGTGGGATAGAACTTTTTCTTTAAATATTTTCTGAAGTGCTTTTTCGAACTCTCCTTGTACCGTTCTAACATTTCTTTGCCCTTGATACCCATAAAAATTTGTTCCATCATATGCAACAGTTGCAGCAACCATTCTCATGTTTATTCCTCCAAAACATAATCTATTGTTATAACGTTTTTTGCATAATAGATTTTTCCAAAATTTTATATGTTATTGCTGATTCATGTTCTATTAAAAGATCTATATTTTTTCCATAAAGCCTTTCATAAATTCTTATCAAATATAAGTTCACAAATTTGGTGATTCTTGAAGAAATGGCGTCTCTATTCTTTCCAGGTAGAGTTTTTGAAATGTTATCTATCCAATAATCATAATTTGCCAAAACATCTTTTGTTTTTATCAAATTGTTGAAAGAACTAATGGTATTTCTAAGCCCAATATGTTTAGATATTATTTCTATGTGATCGCCATACAAATCTCTAACTTCATCTGAAATAAAATCCACATATAGAGTTTTTAAAAATTTTTTCTTTCTAAAATCAGCCTTTAAAAACCTTCGTATATAAGAAATGCTTCCATCATCCTCTCCAACCATAAAATACCCTATAAATCCAGAATTTGAGGATATTTCATCCTCTTGTTCTGGAAATACATCTTTAAATATAATTGTATCATTGTTTATAAAATCATACTTTTCTGTTGTATAATAATTGCCTTTTTCTGTGAACAACAGGCAGTTAAATTGCATTTTCCACCCTCTTTAATGCTGGTTAATAAGGTTTGAAATTGCTATTTCGGCTTTATCTATAAGACCATAAGCCTCTTTTTCATTCGAAGCCCTAACCAAAACATAAAATTTTATTTTTGGTTCCGTTCCTGATGGCCTTCCTATTAATTTAATGTTATCATATCGAAGCTCTATAACATTAGATTTAGGCAAATTGTTAACTTCTTTATTATAATCAATAGTTTCTTTTAAAATATGCCCAGATATGTTTATTGGTGGTTCTTTTCTCATTGTATTCATTATGTTAAGTATTTTTTGAGAACCAGAATATCCTTCAAACTTAAATGAAAACAGTTTTTCTTTAAAATATCCATATTTTTCATTTAGTTCTTTCATATAATCTTTTAAAGTCTTATTCGAAGACTTTAATTCTGTGGCTAAAGTCACGATTAACGCACAAGCAATAACAGCATCTTTATCTCTTGCATGTGTATTGGCCAAATATCCGTAACTTTCTTCAAATCCAAAAATGAATTTCTTCTCTTTTGTCCTTTCATATTTTTCTATTTGTTCACCTATAAATTTAAAGCCAGTTAAAGTCTCTACAATTTCGATTCCATATTCTTTAGCGATTTCTTTAATCATGTCTGTCGAAACAATCGTTTTTATAATTACCGAATTATTTGGTAAAGATGCGTGTTGTTTTAACTTAGAAAGTATGAAGTGACTTAGCATAACTCCCATTTCATTTCCATTAAAAGTAATATAATCATCTCCATCTTTTTCAAAAACTCCTATCCTATCTGAATCGGGATCCGTTGCCAATACAATTTCTGCTCCTTTTTCTTTTGCCAGTTCCAAAGCCATTTTAAAGGCGCTCTTTTCTTCTGGATTGGGAGATTCAACTGTTGGAAAAGCCCCGTCTGCCAAAGCCTGCTCTTCTACAATATAGGTTTCTATATCCAGTCTATCTAATATTTCTTTAACGGGTTTAAGCCCTGTTCCATGTAAAGGAGTATAAACTACTTTTATGTTAGAATCAAAAGATGGATCCAAAGACCTTACATATCCCTCTATTTCATCCATATAATCATTGAAAACATTGTCATTTAAAATTTCTATTTTATCTGTTTCTACTGCATGATCAAAATCAACTCTTTTGACATCTTCAAAATAATTTAAAATGTTGATCTCTTCTATTATTTGTTTTGCATATTTTGGTACAGCTTGAGTTCCATCACTTGTATAAACCTTGTAACCGTTGTATTCGGCTGGATTGTGACTCGCTGTAATAACTATTCCGGCGTCACATTCAAGCCTTCTAACTGCATAAGACAGAATTGGTGTAGCTGTGAGTTCGTTAAAAAGATACACATTTACATTATTAGCCGCCAAAACTTCTGCAACAATTCTTGAAAATTCATCAGATTTGTTTCTATTGTCATAAGCTATAACAACAGATGGAAAGTCCTTGTTTTTCTTTAAGTAGTTTGCTAAACCTTGAGTCGCCCTTGCAACCGTATGTTTGTTCATTCTGTTAGGACCTACACCTATTTTGCCCCTCATTCCTCCAGTTCCAAATTCAAGTTCTTTATAAAATCTATCGATTATTTCTTCTTCATCATTTTCAATTTTCAATATTTCTTTTTTCAAATCTAAATCAGCTTTTTCTTCCCAGATTTTTTTATTTTCATAAGCTTTTTGTTTTATATCTTCCATATTACTCCCTCCCTGAAAAAGAAATATTTATACATATAAAATTATACCATTAATGTAATTTATATAAAAGAAAAATATTTTTCTAATTAAGGGTATTTTATCCCTTGTAAAGAAATATTTAATGTATAATAGAATGAGATGAAAAACTTGGGAGGATAATTTAATGAAAAAAATACTTTTTTTACTTTTAATATTCATCATTAGTGCAGGGATTTTTTCGGAAAAAATCTATTTAAATAACTTTGAAAACGAAGACCTTATTATACACTTATACATAGAAAAACCATCATCACCTTTTGACAAGGGGAGCTCTTTAAATTTCCCGGTGATAGAAAATTTTAATTTTTACACAAACTGGTTTGGAGCAACTCCAGAAGTTTACAACTATTTTATCGAAATAATTAACAAAAGAAATGAAATAGTAGACATTTATTGGGATGATTCAAAAATCGAAGATGAATTTGGAAATTTGGTAAGACCTATTCTCTTTAGGAACGTTATTTATTCTCCTTTTGAAGAACAAAATAACGCAGTTCTATTCAAAGGGGCTATGGTTAAAGAGGCATTTGTTCCAATAACGAATGTTGAAGTAAACAACAATTACTTTGTGAGGGGAGAATCTTTTGTAAGCAAAGAAGAAAATTCCTATTCTATTTCACCTTTGAATTTCAAAAACAAAGAATACAAACTTATTTTGAGCTATTCTTATCCAGGAAACTCAAAAAATGCTGTTGTTACTTTCGACATGAATAAAAAATTGCTTTTCAAAACTTCCAGAAATAATTATCCATTCACACTCTTTATTGGATACGGTATGGCAAATTTCAATTCAACATCGTATGATATATATCAATTCCAAAGTGCTTCTGGTGTTGAAGGTTCTTTTAATGTAGACAACCTATTTAATTCTTTTGTTGGGGTTGGAACATCTTTTAACTATTATAGATATTCTTTTATTGACCCAGATTCAACAGACCAAACTACACAATATAATAACGACACTAACATTGCGCTCTATTTAATAGCTGACGCTGGATTCATGAACTTCGAATTGGGAGCAGGAACAAATCTTTTGGCACTAAATTCGGGATTCCAACCACAAGATATTGGAATTCACCTTGGAACAAGCTTGAAAGTTTTCAGAAACTTGTATTTAGGTATTAGAGGAGAAGGGTTTATAAACAATATAAATTTAATATCAATTTCATTGGGGTATAATTTCTAAAAATCAAAGGTCTTAAACAATGTTTAAGACCTTTTTATTCCACTTTTTCCCTGTTAACCAAGAAAATACCTATCAAAACTATTATTAGCCCAACACCTTGCATAATTGTGTTAAAAGAATTAGTCAAAATCTCATATTGAGGAAAGATTGAAAAAATCACGGTAATTACAATACCGATTATAACTACAAACATATATTTCTTGTTAATCATTTAATTACCTCCTGTAGACTGCATACTCAATAATTATTATACTATAAAAAAAATCTGATTTTCAATAAAGAGAATCAGATTTTGTTTTTTCTTTATTCTTTTATTATAAGTTTAACTGTCAGAGTTTGAATCTTTTTTATATTCCAATATATCTCCTGGTTGACATTCTAAAACTCTACAAATTGAGTCTAAAGTCGATAATTTTATAGCTTTTACTTTCCCATTTTTTAATATTGAAATATTGGACATGGTGATTCCAACTTTTTCAGACAGCTCAGTCACACTCATTTTTCTTTTTGCTAACATAACATCTATATTTATGATTATCGCCATTATAA
This sequence comes from Geotoga petraea, assembly GCF_900102615.1. Classification (NCBI taxonomy): domain Bacteria; kingdom Thermotogati; phylum Thermotogota; class Thermotogae; order Petrotogales; family Petrotogaceae; genus Geotoga; species Geotoga petraea. The sequence continues at coordinate 179,816 of NZ_FMYV01000004.1, forward strand.
ACACCTCATATTGTCAGCTCATTATCTTTTTTTATATCAATAGCTTGTTGTAAAAGTTTTTCCAAAACTGATGCAAAAAAGGCAATAACAAGTGGTGCAAAGAAAAACATAAATCCCATTAATATTGCACCTGGTGCATCATCAAGTTCTCCAAGCAAATAAAAAAAAGGCATAGCACCAACGTATAAACCACTTATTGTAAAAGCGCAAATTTTTATATTTTTTAAATTTTTAACGGCTAATTCTGAAAAAGCTTTGTTTTGATCTATTAAATTAAGAAGTTTTATCGCCTGATATAAAGCTATAAAAAATGGTATAACTGTTATATACATAATAGATATAATGCCATAAAAATACTTATTAAGTGGATTGGGATTTTCAGACAAATCTTTTAAAAGAGAGGGGAATCCTAAAACACACATGGCTAATACAAAAATACCTACCAAAACAATAGCAACCTTTAAAAAAAGAGTGGTACTTTTTTTCATAATAACGCCTCCATTAATTTGTTGTTTTACAATAAATTATTGTTGTTTTACAATATATTATTATTATAATATAATATAATATCATTTGTCAAATTAAAATATGCCACATCCATATAAAAGGATGGGGCATATTTTAAAAGTTTATTTTAATTGTTCATCAAGAGATTTTGTAATATCTGAAACAATGTCACCTGTATGTTTGGTCTCTTTTTTCTCTATCATCATCACCCAAGATTCATCTTTAGACTCTGGCTTGTGTTTTATTCCTTTTTTAACCACATAAAAATCTCCCTGGTTAAGAGTTATGATTACGTTCTTCAAATGAATATCAAAACTACCCTTTATTACGTAAAACATTTCATCGCTATTTTTATGCTCATGCCAAACCATCTCACCCTTAAATTTTGCTATTTTGATGTACTCATTATTTACTTCAGCAATAATTTTTGGAGACCAATATTCTTCTACTAAATTGAATAAATCACTTACATTTCCTGTATTTTTCATTTAATTACCTCTCTATTAATTTATTTTTACTTGTATAGCTCCTATATATTTAATGATGCTTTAATATAAGTTTTTAAAACCCATCACTACTTTTTATTTATATTCCCCACGATACTCGGGATCTAAAAGTTCCGCAATTTTTCTCATAGAATAATCTGTCGCTATTTCTTTCCAATTTTGTCTGTTTTCTTTTGTTTTCATTGGAAGTTCAAAAGGTTCTCCAAAGTTTACTTTTATTTTAGAATAGTTGAAACTTTCCTTACTCATATCATCATCATTAATTGGCAACAATTTTTCAGTCCCTTGAATACCTACTGGAACAATTTCAGCTTTCGACATTTTTGCCAATAGTAAAAACCCTTTTTTAGCTTTTATCATAGAACCTGTTCTGCTTCGAGTACCCTCTGGAAAAATAAAAATAGATCCTCCATTATTTAAATAATTTAACGCTTCGCTAATAGCCTTTTTATCTGGAGAATTCGGAGAAATATTTATCTTTTTGGCAATTTCGAGAATTATTTTTGTCATGGTGTTTTCACTCAACTTTTTTCCTGCTATAAAGGCAACATCGTTATCTTTTAATAAATTGTTCAAAATCACTCCATCTATATTGCTCAGGTGATTCCCTATATACACTGTTGGGATGCCTTTTCTTTTTTCTATCATATCTTTATTTATAACTTTAATTTCAGCATATTTATCCAGAAATCTATTCATCAAATTATTAGTTATTTTAACCCTCATACTTTTAGGCAATATTCTGGATAGGTTAGCATACATATTAAGAACTAAACTCATAATTCGTCCTGGTTAAACCAGTTCCCCCTCTCTAAGCATCATCCAATAATTTTTTTAACTCTTCCAACAGTTCCATCTTCAAGCATAACTTTTATGCCGTGGTGATGGCTCTTTGATTTTGTAAGAATTCTTTGGACTATGCCTTCTGTCAATTTTCCAGTTCTTTGGTCTTGTTTTTGGACTACTTTCACTTTTTTTCCTATCTTTATATTTTCTCTCTCTGTTCCATTCAAATTTATCACGCTTTCTAAAAAAATTTTTGTCTTAAATATTCTATCAAATAAAGCTTAAATTTTTAAATACATCATTTTAATATTAAAAACTCTATCAAAACATTTTTTATATTTGATATATAATGGTAAAAATGATAAAATATATATGGTTGTTATTTTTTTTACAAAGTAATTTTTTGTAAATACTGGCTAATAATTATAAAAATTTCAATGTTTTAATAGGAGGAATAAAATGACTAAAGATAATGGTTTTCACACTTTGCTGTATCATGAAATTGTTAATAAAGAAGGATATGACAGAAATAAATATAAAGGTATAAAAGTCAAACAAGATTACGAAGATATTTTGCCTGAAGAATTATTTGCTTTTAAAGATGAGTTCGAAAAGCAGATGGAATACCTTTATAAAAATAACTATACTACATTAACTCTTAATCAGGTTATTGATTATTACTATAATAATAAGCCTTTACCTGAAAAATCTGTATTGCTCACATTTGACGACCTTTATAAATCATTATTAATTAATGCGTATCCAGTTTTGAAAAAATATAATTTTCATGCAGTAGGATTCCTTGTTAAAGATTGGATTTTCGACGAAAAAGAACCTAATAAAGATAATTATTCTGTTTGTCTATCAAAAGAAGAACTTGATGAAATGAAAGATGTATTTGAATATGCCAATCATACAAAAAGCATGCATACAAGACAGGGAGATAAAACAGCATTGCAAAAAGAAGATAAAGAAAAATTTATCAATGATTATATTTCTTGTGAAAAATGTGTGACAACAGAAAAAGTTTTTGCATACCCATTTGGAATATACGACCAGAGAAATATAGAATGGTTAAAAGAAATAGGAGTTTTGTTAGCTTTTACTACAGATAATGGAGTAAATAACTTAAAGACAAATACTCTTGAACTTAGAAGGGATACTGTTATTCAAAATTATGACTTAGATGATTTCAAAAAAATATTGCAATAATCAATGTATATACATTTATTTAAAAAGCTGATTCAAAAAATAAATTTGAATCAGCTTAATTTTATGTTTTTTATACAAATATATTTTATATAAATTCAAATCATCTTATCATTAGACACTTTTGCCGCACTCCAACCAAGTGATTTAGCCCAAACTCTAAGATCAGCTCTTTGTTCCCTAAGCCAACCCTCATAAATAGCTCCTAAAAAATCAGCAAATCCTCCTAAACCGCCAACATCATCAAATACAGACAAACCTTCCTTATTAATACACACAGGTTTATGTTTTTTAACCACAATTTCTTTCGATTCTTTTAGTTCTTCTTCACTAACAATGTTTTTTTCAAGAAAACTTTTACAATCTTTATATTTGGTGATAAGAACAGTCCAATCATCTCCAAAATCATATCTATATATAATTTCTTTTGTCACTGGGAAAAGATCATTTGAATCAATGGTTTCATCTGAAGCAGCCAAAATTTTATCAACTACAAGACTCTCCATCAAATTATCTATCCCTCCCTCTATACCAATAGAAGAATTCATCTCTTCAAGTGTTAAGTCAATTAATGGAGATTTTTTTAAAACCTTTACTTTTTTATCTCCATCTTTTTTAGACCTTTTTGAATATTCTTCAAAAGATTCTTGTACTTCCATCATACTAAAATGCTTCAAAAGTTCTTGCACATTCTTTTGGGCAACATTTAATTTCTCCATATTACCTTCGTATACATATGGCCCTGTATACTTTTTCTTGAGCCATTTCTTGAAACTACCACTTTCATAATTATCATCCCAAAACAAATCTTCGCCAATCTCGGAAGGAGGTTGAAATAATACCCCAACCAATTTCGACCATCCTTTGACAGTACCCCCTGTTAATTCGTCAAATAATTGAGAATGTAAACGGAAATTCCTTAAATGTGAGTTTTGCCATCCAAATAACTTTTGAATTGCGTAATGAAGATTGTGAAGTGGCATATCTGAAGGGATTAAAACATCTCTTGAAATTGATTCTCCATCTGGAGATTCACCATATCTTTTTAACATCCTTTTCTGATAATCTGATAAATAATCACTTCTTAATTCTAAATTTATACAAAATGGTTGAATTTTTTCCACCATAATATACTCCTTCTATTTCTCATTTGGTTTCGAAATAGTTTTTCTATTTTTATACCTAATAATATTATATGACCGGTTAATCTTAAGTCAAATTCAACATAACTATAAATACTCGAATTCTTTAACCCATCAAACCTTGTTCAATAATAAAATCTTTTTGAGAAAATTATTTATTATAAAAATACTTATACATTAACTAAAGCCCCATTCTAAGAATGGGGCTTTAGTTAGTATTAAATAATATATTCTTATTAGATTATTTATGATTTTCTGATAAAAGTTTTCCTCCTTGACCTATGTTATCCATATCATTTTCTCTAATGATAACTGAAAAGGCCTGTGTTGGAATCCCTAAAACTTCTTGTGCTGTTTCAGTTAATTTAGCAACTAACTCAGCTTTTTTTTCTTTGGTCATTTTACCACCGTCAAATTGAATAAATGGCATATGCACACCTCCTTTAAATTTAGATATGTTTTTAAAATAATTTGCATGATATTTTATCCCTATACCCATTAACTCATCTTTTATCCCTATACCATTATAACATAAGGTACTTATATCTAAAAGTGTTTCTCTTCCCAACAGAAGCCTTACATTAATTATGATACTACTATAATTTTTTCAAATAAACAATTAAAAACTAAATTTTCCCCTAAATAAATTCTTTTTTCTAAGTAGGCTTCGTAGGCTTCGTCTTCTTTTAATTTTATATAGTGTCCAATTTTTCTGATAGTCTACAGCATAATTATCAAAAAAACCCCGTTGTTATTAGAAAAACATAGAAATTGCCATTAATATAATAAATACTGTAAAAAATGGCCCATAGAATTTATCCAAAGTTTTTTTGTTTATACGTTTACCAATTAATGGCCCGATGATTGCACCAGTTACAGAGCCGGATGCAAGCAAAACCACCAGAAGCCAATTCATAGTTCCAAATGCACTATGGGTTATCACTCCTGCGATAGCTATAAAAAATAACACCATGACTGAAGTGCCTACTACCTCCAGAGAGAAAAGTCCCATGCTGTATAGCCCTGCAAGGATTGGAGGCGTGCCGCTTGTACCGAGCATACCTGACATTAACCCACCAAGCAAGCCAAATACCAGGCCTTTTACTATAAGAAGTTTTGAAAAAGGGTTATTTTCTTTAGAATTAGGCTCTTCAAGCTGATTGTTTTCTGATGTTTCTTCTTTGACTTGGTTTTTCTTTCTTGAGATCATCATTCCAGCCCCCATGACTAAAAGAAAGATCCCAAATATTATTCTAAGTATTCTTAACGGAATAATTGTTACGAGATAGGAACCCGCAATCACTCCGATAATTCCACCTGCCACAAGTAAAAATCCTATTTTTGGCCTTATATTTCCAGCCCTATAATGACTTATTGAAGCAGCCAAGGTTGTCGGAATAATTGTTGCAAGAGACACAGACACAGCCTGATCCATTGAAACGGAAAACAATCCTGTCAGCATTCCAACATAAAATATTCCTCCACCTCCACCAATTAAAGAAATTAGTACACCTATGCCAACTCCTGCCACAGGTAATAGATAAATCGGCAAATGCACTCTTATTACCTCCTGAAATTGTCAGCTATTTTTTCAAAGGCTGGCAGCAAATTTTATATAGTTTTAAAATCGATTTTGAAGAAATCAAAAAACCAAATCTATTGACCAGGACTAAAAGAGAATTATTAAAATTTACTGCAATTAAAAAAAGGTAGGAAAAATCCCGCCTCTGCTATTTCTATTTTAACTGGCTCTAAAGAGTCTAAAAATTTTTGATTATCCAATTAAGAAATGTGTTTCTATTATCTTACTCTGAATTCAATTGATAACATGTCCGGGTCATATACATAGAAATATGTGCTGTTTTCATCTGGTTTTCTGATTTCTGTAGCATTGTATCCCATGTCAAGTGCCTTTTGATGTTTTGCAACTATACCTTCTTCATCTGTGAAGAAGCAGGCCACCAAACCTTTTGATGTGCACTTGTCACCTTTTGATGCGTTTACAAGTTCCACCTCAATTTCACCGCTTTCATCTTCCATGAAACAGAGTGATGCCCCTCCAAGAGTCTTTTCGCCAACTGCAAATTCCCTAAATGGTTTCAACCCAACAAAATCCTGATAAAACTTTTTCGAAGCTTCAATATCTCTACACATAATTGTCATTCTAAATTTTTTCATACTTTCGACCTCCTTCTCACAGAAATGCTGTGATTCAAATAGATATGAAACAATGCCATTAATATTTAATCAAGCAAAAAAACTGTTATAGTTTTATCTTTTTTCTAAAAGTGCTACTGATTCAAGGTGTCTTGTGTGTGGGAACATGTCCATGAATGTTAGTTCTTTTACTTTGTAGACTTTTTTCATGTCTCTTAGGTTTTCTGCGAGTGTTGTCGGGTTACAGGATACGTATATTATTTTGTCGAATTTTTTGTTGTTTAAATATTTTACTACGTTTTTGTGTAGTCCCACTCTTGGTGGATCTACCACTACGTAGTCTGGTTCGGGGAGTTTTTCTACTATTTCTTTTACGTCTCCTGCGTGAAATTCTACGTTGTTTATTCCATTTTTTTCTGCGTTTTCTTTTGCTGCTTGAACTGCTTCTTCAACCAATTCTACTGCGTAGATTTTTTTTGCTTTTTTGGATAACAAAGAAGCTATTGTTCCGGTGCCAGAATAAAGGTCGAATACTTTTTCTGCCTTTTCTGCGTATTCAAGTGCTGTGTTGTACAGAACTTCTGCACCTTTTGTGTTTGTTTGAAAGAATGACATTGGGCCAATTTTGAATTCGAGGTCGTCTATTTTGTCTATGTAGTAATCATTTCCGTATAAAACTCTCATCTCGTCTACTTGTAGCACGTTTGCTTTTCTGTCTGTTTTTGAATGTATTATAGACACTATTTTCCCGTCTAATTGTAGTTTTTGTAGCCCTTCTGCCCAGGTTTCTACTGCTTTGTCGTTTTCATCAGTTATATCAGTTGATAGGTGAACCATTAATTGGCCTGTGTTTTTTCCGGATCTTAGAGACAAATGTCTTAAATATCCAATGTGACTTCTGTAGTTTCTGTGAGAGAATCCAAGTTCTTTGAAATATTCTCTTGTGTATATCAATATATCGTTGAAGTCGTTGTCTGCTATTTTACAATCTTTAGTGTAGTAGACGTTGAATTTCATTTTTCGTCCTTTCATACCGAGGTTTAAAGGACCACCTTTGTATTCATCACCAAATGTGTATTCCATTTTGTTTCTGTAATGGTATAGTTCTGGAGATGGTTTTATTCCTTTGTAGTTTTCTATTTCCACTTCTTTATCTTTGAATATTTGAAGTGAATGTTCTTCTTTTTCTTTTAATTGATCCTCATAGGCTATATCTAATTTGTTACATCCACCACATTTATCATATACTGAACAAAGTTCCATTATTTGTCTCCCTTCAATTCTTTTCTCAATATTAGTATTCTGTTTTTGTCGTCGTCAAACTCGTTTCCAGCAATGTATATTAGATCTTCGTGGAAATCTATTGCCCTTATTTCAAAATTATCTTTTCTTTCTATTTCGTATATTTTGTTTAAAGAATTGTTTTCTATATCCACTTTGTATATTATTCCAGTGGTTTTGTTGTTTTCTCTTTTAAACCCATAAGTATAGAAGTTGTTTTTGTACTCTTCCATTCCAAGTAGTTTTTCATAACCTTCAGTTTCATTTGAAAACTGTTTTACTATGTTTCCATCACTGTTTAAAATCATCAACCTGTTTTCAAATTTGTTTTCTTTTTCGGCTTGGTACATTATCAAGAAACGGTTTCCAGATAAACTCTGTATTCCAACAGGAAGATCGTTTTCAGAAGTCCCAAATGTGTTTGACCATATTTCGTTTCCATAAAAATCTGTTTTTACTATGTATATATCAAAACCACCGTATCCAAATGATCTTGTTGAGCCAAGCGCCAATATATTTTCTTGGTTGTCTATAGAGAAATCACTTGCTATTTCTATTGATTTTCCACCAAAGGCCGAAGTCCACAGCCTTGTACCGTTGTTTGAATATTTTGATAAGAACATATCTGTTAGTTTGTTATTTTGGTACAAATTACCCATTATTATAAAGTTTTCACCGTCATAATCTTTTATGTTTATTCCAGAGTCTCTCCCCAAATCACCATAGTTCACAAAGTAGTTTTGGTTTAGTGTTGCATCAAGCGAAACCAAAGATATGTCTCCATTTAAACCTTCACTTGTTGTGTCTCCAACAGAGATTATCACAGTGTTGTCGGAGGCATCTTTTGTTATCAAAGATTTTTTGAGGAAATCAGTTTTGTCCCCACCAAAAACTTTTTGTTTTTCCAATTCTAAATTTTCGTCTAATTTATATATTAGATTGTTCCATTCACCACTGTTTTCATAACCAGTTATGTAAACGGATGTTTCTGTAGCATTTTTATCTATGTTTATATCGTATAAATATATGTCATTATCATTTTCATATATTTTTTCTAATTCAACTGATTCTTGATCGAAAAGATTGCTTATTCCATTAAGAAGGTCGTTATATACTTCATCTATAAAATCTACATATTCGTAATACATATCAAAATTTAGATTATCTATGTTTTCAAATGTGTAAGTTGATTCTTCTGTTATTTGAGTTGATTCTGATGTTGCTTGTTTTGTGATCGTTGATTCTGGAATAAGTTCAAAGTTTTCAAGTAAAGTTGAAGGCTTTGTTGTTTCTGTTGTAGCTGTTGATACTTGAGTTTCTTCAACTTCATTTGCCGTTGCACTTGCAGAAGGTTTTTCTATTTCTGTTTCAGGTGGTGTTATTGTTTCTTTTTCAAAATCTTCTTTTGATGAAGCGGTGTCTTCTGTTAGCTCTATTATTTTTGTTGCTTGTTCTGTTATTTCTTCTATTTGAGAAGTTGTCGCTGCTTCAGTTTCTTTTTCAGTCAAATCTGTTTTTATGTTTTCCGCTTCTTGCTTGACTAATTCAAAAAATATTTTGTCTGTTACGTAATTTTTGTCTACGTATTCAGAAAAATCGTTATAGAAGAATAGGTGCCTTTTCAGATAATCTGAAACACCTATTAAAAAAGAATCACCGTTTATTATAGGCTTTGAAAATATGTCCATTTGGTTTAGGGTTCCATATGTCCAAAAAGTATCTCCATTTATGTTTTGTGATTTTATGCTTTCTCCTATTAAGATGAAATTTTCTTTGTCTGCTATTACATAATTAGTTTTAAAATCTAAATTGATTGATTTTATCATTTCAAGATCTTTATCGTAGATGGACAAAAGGCTTTGTCCAGAAAGAACAAAAACAAAATCCTTTGAAGTATTCACTTTTCTGTTCATCTTGCTATATTCTATGTTAAAATTTATTTCTTTGTTTTTTTGTAAGTCTTCTTTATAGTGAATAATCTTTTTATTTTTCAACAAAAGATATCCTTTTTCAAATTCAAATATATCTAAAACATCTTTTTCATCAATAGTCCACTCCAAAATTAATTCATTGGAGTATTTTGATATTTTATTCTGATAAAATAGAAATAAATTATTACCTATAGATTTAATCTTTAAAATATTTTTATCTTCTAAAAAAGTTTGAAAAGATTGCCCATCAAAGTATAATAATTTTTTATCAGCAAGGGCCATATTGTTTGAGATATCAATAAAATCATAGGATGTCGATATTTGTTCAAGACTTTCACCGTTTAACAGGTACAAATTACCCAAATCATCTAAAATAAAGGCGTATTCTTTGAAAAAAGAAATTTTTTTGAATTTATCTTTCAACTCAAATGATTTTGTTATCTTTTTTTCTTTGTTGAGTATATCTACTTTTTTTGATTTTATGCCCAAAAAAAGATCGTTGTATATTTTTATTTCATCATAATCTCCATATATTATTTCAAAAATGTCTCCATCTTCAAGGGGCCTGGTTTCAAAATAAAAAATCTCACTTTTAATACTTCTATTACCTTCTATAGCCTCAATTTGCCAATAATAATGAGAATTCGGCTTTAAAATATTTCCAGCATAAAAGTTTGAGAAAAGGTTGGATATGACCATGTCATCTTTTTGGATGTTTTCATCCGTAGAAAGATACAAGTTGAATTTATAATCTCCTTCTTCAGATACTTCCCATCTAAAAATATTTCTAATATCTACATTTCTTGCGTTATTTAATGGCGATTTTGCATTTATTTCCAGAGAAAATATTAAATTTGTAAGAAGTAATATAAATATTAAATTCACCAAGATTTTTTTCATTTTTACACCTCTTAAAAATCGTTTAGATTAAGAACAAACTCCAAAACATCTTTAACATTTTTGTCTTTAAACTCATCATTTTCTATATATTTTGTTTTAAAATCAAGTCTCAATGCAGAGATAAATACTTTTACTGCATCTTCAAAATTGTTCATTTTTGTTTCCATTAAAGTATCATAGTCCATAGTAATAATATCATAATCTACCAATACTTTTGACAATTTGTAATTCATGTCTTTTACTTCTTCAAGGTTTTGTTCCAGAAAGATTTCTAATGGAGATTTTTCTCCAAATACCCTGTCTATATAGAATTTTTGAAGTAGTTTGCTAAAAGCCAACCCTTCACCATCTTTCCACAAAAGGTTGCTAACCATACTGTTTACCCTTTCTGATAAAGCATAGTTGAAGCCCGATAGAAGAAGTGCATTTGTGAGTATCCCTACTCCTTCGGGTTTTGATTTTGCTTCTTGTAAGTTGTCTTCTTTTAGCCATGCAAGAGCTATTCCATTGTATCCTTTTGCTTTCAGCCGTTCAGATAGTTCTTTTCCATCTATTGTCCCAATTTCTGTTATGCTATTCAATATTGAATCAGAGATTCGTTTATTTGTCATGTTTTCCAATTTATCAATATAAACATCCAAATTGTTTAACTTTTCAATCAGTGATTCGAAATACAAAGTTTCTTTGTTTTGTTCTAATATGTATTTTGCATCTTTTATGTTGTTTTGTGATAATGTACTGAAAAAATAAAAAAGTATCGCAGAATTTTCCAATTCTTCTTTTTGTAAGAGATCATAGTATTTTTCTACTCTCTCAATATCCTCTATTATAGTGGACAATTTTAAAAGAGTTATTAAAATCAAATCTTTGTTATCATCATTAGCTATTTCAAACGCTTGTTCTTCTACATCTATGGCTTCTTGAAAAAAACCCAAGTTTTTTAGAATAAGAGAATATTCATGTAATATAAAATCTTCTTTATTTTTTTCTAAAGCTTTTTCTATAGCTAATTTTGCTTCTCTATGTCTACCCAACTTTTGAAGGGTAAAAGACAGGTTGTAATATATTTCAAAGTCAACATTTTCTAGTTCTGTTGCTCTATTTAATATTAAGAATGCGTCTTTATACCTCTGTAATTGGTTGTATATTACCCCAAGCCTAAGATACGCTGGGGCAAAATTTTTGTCTATTTTAAGTGCCTGGTTTAAAAAGTCTAGAGCTTCTTCATATCTTCCATTTTCCATGTAAACATCCGCTATTTTCAAATACGAAAGAATAAAATCTTTTTTCACTTCTATAGCTTTCATAAAGTTATCCAAAGCTTCGTCGTAGACCTTTCTTTCGAACATTAAATTCCCTAATTCATAAAAACCGTATGCAAAAGTTGGGTTTTCCTTTGTGCATTGTTTTAATTCCATTTCTGCAAGTTCTTCTTGTCCTGATTTTTTTAACAGCAGCCCATAATAAAAATGGAATCTATAGTCTTTTATTACAGAAGCAGCTTTTTGAAGGTATATTTCTGCACCTTTTAGATCTTCTTCTTCCAACAATTTTTTAAACTTTTCGTATAGATAGAAAACAAGATAAGAAGCATAATACTCATCTGGTTGAACTTCGTATTGTGCTTCTAACCCCCTCAATATTGTTTCCAAAGGTATTTTGTTTTCCTCAACTGCCTTTTTATAATCTTGAACTAATAAAGGTAATTTGACCGGTAAATTGTTTATCTTAGCATAATCTGGTTTTAGTTCCAAATAAACCAAAGCATATTTTAATTCTGACAATTCTATTCCTCCATTCTTTATTGTTTAAAAGCCTTTCTCTTCACAAAAAAATAAACAAGTCCTATGATAATCCCATAATACCCAAAAAACATATCATCATATGAAAAAACTCTGTATGGCGAAAATGTTTGAATATATTCAATTCCCAAGGGTAACATAGAAAAAATTAAAAGAAGAAGAAAATATCTGAGCTTATTTTCTTTTTTGTAAAATGCAAGGCTGAACAAGTCTGAAGCTATAAAAAAAGATAATAGATGAATTATTTTATCTTCATAATAGTAACTCGAATAATTAAACGGTGGCTTTATTACCGTGGATATTATTAAAACTATAATATATGTTAAAAATGTTATCTTCCAAAAAGACCTCTGTGTCAAGCATTACACCTCATTTCATATAAAACAGTAATCCGTCTCCGGATTACTGTTTTCTAAAAGTTTCATTATCTTGATCGCTTTTTTCAATGTGAATATATCTGTCATTATAATCCTTTGCTATTTTTTCTATTATAGGTTTTAAATCACTATCTTCTAAATCGTCATTGAGAAAATCTTTTAAATCATCATCTAAATTGAAATAAGGAGGCTCTTTTGGTACGAAATTTATCTTTTCCTCAACCTTGTAAGGCAATTCTTCTTCACCATAAATCTCACTCAATAGTTCTACAATTTTTCTTTCAAACTGTTTTTTTACTTCACTTAGTTTGAAAGTGTTGTTAATAGAAGCATGTAATTCTGGTTTTAAATCGTTATAATACTTGTTAAAAGATTTCACTGAATATCCCTCCTATTTAATTTTCAAGAGGATAATCTGAATTTTCAAAAAACTCCTTTTTGAAATCTAAAAAAGCGTCATTTTCAATGGCTTCTCTCATTTTTTTTACAAAAGTAATGTTGAAATGTAAGTTGTGAATACTCAAAAGAGTTTTCCCGGTATTTTCATTTCTTTTAAATAGATGGTTCAGATACCCTCTTGTATGATTGCGACATGTATAACATTTACAATCTTTTTCTATTGGGTCTTTACTGAACTTGTTTTTTGCAGCTTTTATGTTTAATTTTCCTTTCCAAGTTAAAGCAGTTCCATGTCTTCCCATTCTTGTAGGTAGGACACAGTCAAACATATCCATTCCATTTTCTACAGATAAAATCATCATAGTCGGAGAACCTATACCCATTATATATCTGGGCTTATTTTCTGGCATTTTGTTTCCAAATTTTTTCAATATTTTTTCACTATCTTGATATTTTTCACCAACTGCCAATCCTCCGATTGCATATCCATCGAAAGGAATAGAAGTTATCTGTTCAAGACTTTTTTCTCTTAAATCGTCAAAAAGTCCCCCTTGAAAAATACCGAATAAAGCCTGTTCTTTCTTATTGTGAGCATCATAGGATCTTTTAGCCCACCTATAGGTTCTTTCAACTGATTCTTTAAAGTATTCATATTCAGAATTAGCGTCCACACACTCATCAAAAGCCATAGCTATGTCAGAACCTATGATTTGTTGAATCTCCATTGATTTTTCTGGTGTCATCATTATTTTTGAACCATCCAAAGGCGAACGAAATTTAACGCCGTCTTCAGTTATTTTTCTATCTTTTAAAGAGAAAACTTGAAACCCTCCACTATCTGTTAACAAAGGTCTATCCCAATTCATGAAATTGTGGATACCGCCAAACTCTTTCATTATTTCGAGACCTGGCCTCAAAAAAAGATGAAAAGCGTTACCCAAAATTATCTCTGAACCGAGTTCTCTAATCATTTTGTTAGTCAAAGTTTTTACCGTTGCATTTGTTCCAACTGGCATAAAAACAGGTGTTTCTATTATTCCTCTTGGAGTATGTATTCTTCCCCTTCTTGCGCCAGAATGTTTATCTTTATGTATTAATTCATATTTTATAGGTGAGCTCGACATTTATTTAGATATTCCTCCTTGTATATTGGCCTGATCTTTTACATCTATTACCTTTAATTATAATAAATATTAATTAAAATGTGCTTATTTTCATCTTAATAAATTATAACATATTTATATACCATAAAAAACGAAACGGTTCTCGATTTTGATTCTTCTATTACTATTAAAAAAATATTTACACAGGTGAATTATAGTCCGTTGACTTAAATATGACTTATATGGTAGAATTTTAATAAATATACCACAAAATTTATCGCATTTAAAGGAGGAAAAAAGATGGCTCATCTTTTAGAAATCAAAAATTTAAAAGCAAAGGTCATTGATGAAAATAAAATGATCCTTAAGGGAGTAAACCTCACAGTCAATGAAGGTGAAATACACGCAATCATGGGGCCAAATGGCTCTGGTAAGTCAACATTGGCAAATGTTATAATGGGTAACCCTAAATTTGAAATAACCGAAGGTGAAATTTTATTTAAAGGTCAATCAATATTAGATTTAGATACAGCTGAAAGAGCAAAATTAGGATTATTCATGTCTTTCCAATCTCCAGAAGAAATCGAAGGGGTAAAAACAAGACAGTTGTTGTTGAACTCGTATAGAAATATCAAATCGGAAGACGATTCTTCAGCTTTAAAAGTAAACAAAAAAATTATGGATCTATCCGATGTTGTTTCTCTGGATAAAGTTTTTTTAGATAGATACGTTAACACTGGTTTTTCTGGTGGAGAAAAGAAGAAGAGTGAAATTCTACAAATGGGACTACTTTCACCAAAATTAACTATTCTGGATGAAATAGATTCTGGATTAGATGTTGATGCTTTAAAAATCGTATCTGAATCTATCAACAAGTTTAAAAATGAAAATATGGGTATGTTGATAATAACCCATTATCAGAGAATATTAAATTATATTAAACCAGATTTTGTTCATGTTTATAACGATGGAAAGATTATTTCTACAGGAGATGCCGACCTTGCTAAAGAAATAGAGGAAAAAGGATATACAATGATAAAAAAAGAGGAAGAGGCATAAGATATTTCAAGGAGTGATATAAATGGCTAATAAAGACTTCAATATGGAAGATTTATTAATAGATCAAAGTAGATTTGATTTTAAGAACCCTGAAAGATATTCTTATAAATCTCTTCCAGGGCTTAATGAAAAGATTATTCAAGAAATTTCAGAACAAAAAAATGAACCAAAGTGGATGACTCAATTGAGGTTGAAATTTCTTAAAATTTTCCAAACATGTAAAGACCCTCAATTTGGTGTAAATTTGGATGATTTAGATTTATCTAAAATTGTTGCATATATAAAACCAAATGCAAAAAGATCAAACAATTGGGAAGAAGTTCCGGATGACATAAAAGACACTTTTGAAAAGCTTGGTATCCCTGAGGCTGAAAGAAAAGCCCTTGCAGGTGTAGGTGCTCAGTACGACTCAGAAATTGTTTATCAACATGTACAAAAAGATTTGGAAAATCTTGGTGTTATTTTTATGGATATGGAAACAGCTGTTAAAAAACACCCTGATTTGGTAAAACAACATTTCATGAAAGCTGTAACTGCAACTAATCATAAATATGCTGCACTACATGGAGCTATATGGAGTGGTGGAACATTTTTATACGTTCCAAGGGGAGTAAAAGTGCCTTTACCTTTACAAGCTTACTTTAGAATGAACAATCCTGGTATGGGGCAACTCGAACACACGATCATCATTGCCGATGAAGGCTCTGAAGTTGCATTCATAGAAGGCTGTTCAGCTCCATTTTACAACACAACCAACATTCATGCAGGAATGGTTGAAATATATGTAAAAGAAAGTGCAAGAGTAAAATATGCAACAATCCAAAACTGGAGTAAAAATACTTACAATTTAAATACAAAGAGAGCTATTGTGGATAGAGACGGTATGATGGAATGGGTTTCTGGATCGTTGGGGTCTTACAAAACAATGATTTACCCTTCTTCAATATTAAAAGGAAAAGGGGCAAAGACAGAAACTAAAGCTATTACATATGCTGGACCAAATCAACACATGGACGCAGGCTCTAAAGTTTTAATGTTTGCACCTTACACTTCTGCAAGTGTAGACGCAAGGTCTATAAGTGTTGGAGGGGGTTGGGCCTTTTACAGAGGCTGGCTAAAAATAGGAGAGAATGCAAAAGGGGCAAAGGCAAATGTACAATGTCAAGCTCTTATGCTGGACAATGAATCAAAAAGTGATACAGTTCCTTTAATAGAGGTTCACAACCAAGATTCAGATGTTGGGCACGAGGCAAAAATAGGAAGAATTAAGCAGGAACAAATTTACTATTTGATGACTAGAGGATTATCTGAAGCTGAAGCAAAAGCAATGGTTGTTAGAGGTTTTGTTGAACCATTTGCAAAAGAATTACCTATTGAATATGCTTTAGAATTGAATAGATTGATAAACTTAGAAGTCGAATCATCAATAGGTTAAGGAGTGAATTGAATGGATGCTATTTTTGAAAAAGCAATTGACTTAAAACACAAAAACTTTAAAATTGTTGAGTGGGTAGTTCCACAAATTGAATCAGATTCTGACTACACAGAAAAAGAGCTTGCTCAATCCATAGAATTTTTGAAAAATAAAAATCTGATAGATTATAAAAATATAAGGTTTAAATCTTATAAAGAATGGGGTTTCCCAAAATGGAAAAGGGCTAAACTAAACGGATATGATCCAAAAAAATATATTGAAAAAATAAACCCAGATATTATAGGTAAAGCAAAATCAATTGACACTATAGATAAAGAAGGATTGGAAATTCTTGCTAAATATGACTTTGAAGGTGCTAACAGAAAATTCTTGCTTATGTCAGATACATTTTTCAATCACGGTTATTATTTCAAAGCAGAAGAAAACGAAGATTTGGGAACAACTATAATAAAGTACGATCAGGAACAAATTTTGGAAAACACTGTTTTCAATTTAAAAAAAGGTTCCAAGCTCACATTAGTTAGAATTATCAACTCAGAAAAAGACTTGTTCAGAACGACTTCTTTAAGAGGTGTTGTTGAAGAAAATGCAGAGTTAAATATAATAAACGTTAATTTATTGAATGAAAACGATATAAACATAGACAACGCTCTCTTCGAGCTAAAAGAAAGTTCAAAAGTCAATGTTTATGACTTACACCTTGGGGGAAAGGTTTCTGCTCCTCATTATATTTTTAGAATGAGTGGAAAATATGCAGAAGGCAACATAAAACCTTATTTCTTAGGAGATAAAGATAATGTAATAGACATGCTATATTTGATTAGATTTTATGCCCCTGAATCAACTGGAAATATTAAAGGAAAAGGAGCTTTAAAAGATTCTGCAAAGGCTATATTTAGAGGATTTTTAGATTTGAAAAAGGGTGCCAAAGAAGCTACTGCCGCAGAAGAAGAATCCACATTGCTTCTTTCAGAAAAGGCAAGAGCAGAAGCTTTTCCAAGTTTATTGGTAGACGAAAATGAAGTAAACGCTTCGCACGCTGCCAGCGTTGGTACTCTTGACGAGCAAAAACTCTATTATTTGATGACAAGAGGTTTTTCCAAGTTAGAAGCTAAAAAATTGATGTCTTTTGGCATTTTTGAACCATTCTTAGATGAAATAGAGAAGTACCACGCAGAAACAGCAGGAGTGATTAGAAATGCGATTGAGTCAAAAATATAATATTGCTTTTCCTGCTTTAGATAGAAAAATTGGTGATAATAATATAATTTATTTTGATTCAGCAGCCACTTCTTTGGTTCCAAAGCGAGTGGCTGACGCTGTTTATAATTTTGATACTAAAAATAAGGCTAATGTTCATAGATCATCTCATCTTTTAGGAAACGAATCAACAGAGATTATGGAATCAACCAGAGAAACTGTTAAAGATTTTATAAACGCAAACAGTACAGATGAAGTTATTTTTACTTCTGGCACCACAATGTCTATAAACACATTAGCCAATTCATTTTTAAACTCAGAACTAATTAACGATGAACAAGAGATATTGTTGACTTCTGTAGAACATCACGCAAACTTAGTTCCATGGCAGCAAGTTACGAAAAATAGAAATATCAATTTAAAATTTTACGAACCGAAAAATGGTATCATTATAATAGATGAATTGGTAGAACTAATAGATGATAAAACAAAGTTAGTTTCTATAACAGGACAATCGAACGTAACTGGTCAAGAAATAGACATCACCAATTTAATAAAAAAAATAAAAGAGAAAAATCCAAATACATTTATTCATTTAGATATAGCACAACTTATAACTCACAAAAAAATAAATGCAAAAGATTTAGGGGTAGACTTTTTGAGCTTTTCTGCTCACAAAATGTTTGGACCTACAGGAGTTGGAATTTTATGGGGTAGAAAAGACTTGTTAGAAGCAATGCCACCTTTTATAACAGGTGGAGAGATGATTGACCAAGTTTCTTTGGAAAAAACAACTTTTAACATATTACCTTTCAAGTTTGAAGCGGGTACCCCAAATATTTCCTCATTTACAGGGTTTAAAGAAGCGATAAATATTATAGAAGAAATAGGACAAGAGAACATATCAAAATACATAAAAGAGTTAACAGATTATGCTTTAAAAGAGATGAGAAAGGTAGAGGGTATAGAAATTTATGGCCCAAAAAATGAAAGTCATAACTCTTTGATCAGTTTCAACCTTGGAAAAATTCACCCACATGATATAGCTCATATGTTGAATGATCTTGGAGGAATAGGTATAAGAAGTGGCCATCATTGTGCTCAACCACTAATGAAACAGTTAGGTATTAGATCATCTTGTAGGATTAGTTTCAGTATTTACAACGATATTGCAGAAATAGATAAATTTATAAAAACATTAAAAAAAATAAAGGGATGGTTATCTTGAGTTTAGAAGATATTTATTCAGAAATTATTTTGGATTACGCAAAAAATACAAAAAATAAGAGAATAATTGAAGATGCTCATGAGAAAAAAGGTAAAAATTTATCTTGTGGAGATGAAATAAAAATATTCATAAAACCAGAAAATGGAATAATAAAAGACGTTTCTTTTGAGGGACACGGGTGTATAATTTCTCAGGCTTCTGCTGCTATAATGTGTGACACTATAAAAGGCAAAACAGTAGAAGAAGCTGAAGATTTTATTGAAGAAGTTTTAAAGATGGCAAGAGGAGAAGATTTTGATAAAGAAAAATTAGGAGAATTAGATTTATTTGAAAATATTAAAGACTTCCCAATGAGGATCAAATGCTTTACTCTTTCTTGGCATACCGCCAAAGAAGATATTGAAGAGATCAAGGAGGGATAATTAATGAGAGATGCAAATGAATATAACAACATTGCTTTGATAGGAGCGACACAAAATAAAGAAAAATATGGAAACAAGATAATGAAAAATTTGAAACAAAAGGGTTTTAATCTTTATCCCGTTACTCCTAATTATAACGAAGTAGAAGGTTTTACAGCATATTCCGACATTTCAAAGTTACCAGAAGACACTGATGTATTGGTCTTTGTAGTCCCACCAAAAATAGGTTTGGAAGTAACTAAAAAAGCTAAAGAACTCGGTTTTAAAGAACTATGGTATCAACCTGGAGCAGAATCAAGCGATTTAAAAGAATATTTAGAAGAAAACAATTTAGACTATTCTTTTGAGAAGTGCATCATGGTTGAAACTAATTATAAACAATGATTTTAAAAAAACAGGGTTAGCCAACAGGCTAACCCTATTTTTTTATCCATCTACAATATCTTTTAATTGTGAACTTCTACTTGGATGTCTCAGCTTTCTCAATGCTTTAGTTTCTATTTGTCTGATCCTTTCTCTGGTAACGTTGAAAAACTGTCCTACTTCTTCCAGAGTTTTCTGTTTCCCATCAAGAAAACCGTATCTCATTTTCAAAACCAGTGCTTCTTTTGGATGTAATGTGTCTAATACTTCCTCTAATTTTTCTTTTAATATCATTTGTTGTGCAACTTCTTCTGGTGTCATATCTTCTGAACCAATAAAATCTCCAGTTTCTGATTCATCATCGTCTCCATTTCCAGAAGAAATAGGAGAATTAAGAGAAATTATGTCTTTTGCACTCATGAGTATTTCATTTACTTTTTCAACTGGTTTATCCATTTTCTTTGATAACTCTTCAGCTGTTGGATATTCTCCAAACTCTTGTAAATGTTCTCTTATAATTTTGTTCATTTTGTTAATGGTTTCAACCATGTGAACTGGAATCCTTATTGTTCTTGCCTGATCAGCTATGGCTCTTGTTATAGCTTGTCTAATCCACCATGTTGCATAAGTCGAAAATTTAAACCCTTTTTTCCAGTCGAATTTTTTTACAGCCTTTATAAGCCCGATGTTTCCTTCTTGTATTAAATCTAAAAAACTTAGGCCTCTTCCGGTATATCTTTTTGCGATGCTTATAACAAGTCTGAGATTTGCCCTTATAAGTTCGTCTCGAGCCTTTCTATCATTTTTTTGAGCACGCCTTGCTAACTGTCTTTCCCTTGCGGGAGTCAACAAGTTTACCTTTGAAATTTCTTTTAAATATATCTTAATTGGATCTCCAAGAGATATGTTGTCATACATTTTAAGTTCAAAATCTCCATAAACTTCCAACATATCTTCTTGATCATCATCGTTGTTTTCTTCGATTTCTTCTTCTTCTTCATCGCTTATGTTTATACCGCTTTCTTCTAAAGCTGAATAAATTTTTTCAATAAAATCACTGTCAATTTCATCTGATGTTTCAGCTGGTATTGCTTCATCAATATCAGAGTAATCAAGGGTATTTCCTTTTTTCATGGCTTTTCTTTTCAGTTGATTGATGATAGTGTCAACATTTTTGAGTTTCTTTTTATTCGTCTTTTTAACCTTTACAACTGCTTCATCGCCTTCTTCTTTAACATCTTCGAGGTTTATATTCCCAAGTTGCGAAATAATCTTATCTGTATTTTTCTTCTTATTAGCCATAATATTCCCCCTTTTTTTGACTCATATAATTAGACTCATTTTATCTACAAATGTTCAAATGTAATATTATTTTAATACATATACCTTGACTTGGCAAATCAAAAGTGCTATAATGTTCTACGTTGAAATTGGGAGATCGTCTAACGGCAGGACATCGGACTCTGACTCCGAGAATGGAGGTTCGAATCCTCCTCCCCCAGCCAACTAAGAAGCTGATTTTTTCAGCTTCTTTTTTTATTATTAAGGTTAACTTTTAAAATATTTTTTGTTTTTCTCCTTAATTATATTTAAGCTTTATTTAAATAAAAGTAATCTTTAAAAATTAGGGTTGCCTAAGTTTTTTATATTTGCTAAAATATAAATATAAACAACAAAGGAGATGTCTGCAGTGAAACTAAACCTTAATCAACTTAAAGAAGGAATGAAAGCAAAAATCATATCTATAGATACAAATAATAGAGATAGAGAAAGATTTTATGCTCTTGGGTTAAAACCAGGCAAAGAAATAGAACTCTTTCACGTATCGCCATTTAACGATCCAAAAATATTTAAAATGGGAGAAAACAAGATATTGATTAGAAACTCTGAAGCATCCCGAATTATGGTTGAATCAAAAGACAATTTGATCGATCTTTTTTCTGCACCAAAAGGATTTTATCAGGTCTATAGACTAAACGGAGGGAACTTTTTTACAAGGAAAATGTCACAAAAAGATATTAATGAAGGAACTAAAATACATAAAGAAACCCATAATTCATTTTTGTTGATAGAAAAAAATAAAACTATTTTTCTTGGGAAAGGTCAATTAAATAAGATATTGGTGTCCCCTATAGAGAAAGAGGAGAAATAATATGAATTTACAAGAGATAACTAATTATATTAAAAATAAACCATTTTCATCTTTGTTTGAAATAAAAGAAAAGTTCAACTTATCTGATCAACAGATAAATATTTTGATACCTTTCATTTCAAGTATGGGAATTTCTATAAACAAATTAACTATGGAAGATTGTGATAGTTGTTCTATTAAAAAATACTGTACGAAAAATTCTTGCGAAATAAAAGGTGATTTGCATGTCTAAAGAAGTCGCGTTAATAGGCAATCCTAATGTTGGGAAAACATCTATTTTTAACCTACTAACAGGGACAAGGCAATATGTTGCAAATTGGCCGGGAGTAACAGTAGAAAGAAAAGTTGGAATATCTAACATAAATGGAGAAAAATACAGAATAGTTGATTTACCCGGCATTTATACTTTATCTGCTAACTCAGAAGACGAAAAAGTTGCAAGGGACTTTTTTATAAATGAAGCTCCAGATACTGTTTTATTAATAGCAGATGCTTTAAATCTTGAAAGAACTTTTTACCTTTTACTTCAACTTATAGAAATGAATTTACCTGTTGTACTTGCTATAAATTCAATAGATGAAGCAGAAGAAAAAAACAAGATCGTTAACACAGAAGTCATTTCAAAAACTTTGAATATACCAGTTGTTTTGACTTCTGCTAAAAAGAACATAGGGATAGATGAATTAAAAGAAAAAATCGAAAAATTAAACTTAAATGACAAAGAGATATATTACGATATTGAATATCCAGAAAAAATAAAAGAATTCATAAGAAAGGTGGAGGAAATATTTGAAAAAGACGATAATTTAAAAGCTTTTAACAAAAAATGGTTAGCTTTGAATATAATTGAATTTGGATTAGACACAAATCTCATAAGCGATGATTTAAAGTCTGAAATTGGTAAAAATTTTGATGTAGAAAAACTACAAGAACTTTATATTAATTGGAAATTTGAATTCATAACTTCTATATCGGAAACAGCTTACCTTTCAAAAGGAATAGATTGGTCTCTTAGAGATATGTTAGACCACGTTTTTACACATAAAGTATTGGGAATCTTTATTTATATATTAGCTTTATTTATGGTTTTTTCGCTTACTTTCACTGTATCAGCCCCTTTATCAGACTTACTTGATATGGGTTTTGTTGCTTTAGCTGAGATAGTTGGTAACACAATTGAAATTGACTGGTTGAGTTCTTTGTTGTCTGATGGGATCATATCCGGTGTTGGGGGAGTTTTGGTTTTCATTCCTCAAATCTTCACGTTGTTCTTTTTCATGGGATTCTTGGAAGAGTCTGGTTATTTACCAAGAGCAGCTTTCCTTGTTGACAAACTTGTCAGAAAGTTTGGACTTAGTGGAAGATCGTTTATGTCTATTATACTCGGTTTTGGATGTAATGTTCCTGCTATAATGTCAACTAAGGCAGTTTCTAACAAAAAAGAAAGGATAGCATTGATTCTATCTATTCCTTTTGCCTCTTGTAGTGCCAGGTTACCAGTTTATATACTTTTGATAAGTGCATTTTTCTCAACAAATGCTGCAACAATTATGTTGTTGGTATATATCACCAGTATATTTTTAGTGTTAATTTCTGCAAAAATTATAGAGCTATTCATAAAAGATAAAGAGTCTATTCCTTTCACAATAGAAATGCCAAGGTTCAGAATGCCTACATTCAGAAATTTGCTGTTATATACTTGGAACAGAGGTAAACATTTCTTGGAAAAGGCTGGAGGAATTATTTTAGTGGCTTCAATATTAGTTTGGGCCTTAACTTATTTCCCAAACACGGGGCAAGATATTACAACATCTTTTGCCGCAATGATTGGAAAATTTTTTGAACCTCTTACTGATCATTTAGGCTGGGATTGGAGAATTAATACTGGATTGTTCTTTGGAGTGGCTGCAAAAGAAATTGTAGTTTCTACTTATTCAACTCTTTTCACAGGAGGCTCTTCTCTTGTGGTTAGTTTGAGAAATGCTTTGTCACCTCAATCAGCATTGGCATTAATTTTCTTTGTTTTGGCTTACATACCTTGTTTTGCTACTTTAGGAGTTATAAAATCTGAAACGAGAAGTAATAAATTAATTGTTTTCACACTTTTTTATACAACAATAGTAGCTTATTTATTAGCTAATCTCGTTTACTATGTTAGTGGGTGGATATTATGAATTCAAAATTAACTATAATGAGTATATTTGGCTTTGCATTGGCGGGAGTTTATGTTTTAAATGATTTATTCTATGCTTTTTCATTCTTAATCATAGGATTTGTTTTTATATGGGGTGTATTTAAAAATAAAAATATATGGTATCATAGCTCGGCTCACTTAATAGTAGGTGCAATACTGTCTTTAGTTTTGGCAGCTTATGAAGTAATTCGTTTTTTGTCAAACATTCTTGTTTTTATTATGGAAGACGGAGAATTTCCTTTATTTAATTATCCTATAATCATTTATGGCGTAATTTCTTACACGCTTTTTAAAATGGAAATGAAAGCTCTAAAAGACAAAAAAAATCAAATTAATTAAATTGCAACATTAATATTCTTGAACATCCCGTATAATTATGATATAATTAACTTCGGAATTACGCCTGTAGCTCAATTGGCAGAGCGGCGGTCTCCAAAACCGCAGGTTGGGGGTTCAATTCCCTCCGGGCGTGCCAATTTAAAGTCAGCTTTTTAGCTGACTTTTTTTGTTTATTTCAAGGTTATTATAGTTTTTTTTGTTTTCTTTGGAATAATCCTGTTTTTTTGTCCAAATTAATAGTTTTTTTAGCTTTTAAAAAAAGTTTTTTTATTGTAGAATATAGATGTTATTGAAAAATATTTCAAGAAAATTTTTTCAGAGGAGGTTTTTTCATGGCTAAAATGATTAGAAAAAACTATTTGATGGCACCTGGACCAACACCAGTACCAACAGACATATTGTTAGAGGGAGCAAAAGACACAATTCACCATAGAACTCCACAATACTTAGAAATTCAAAAGAAAGCGATTGACGGTTGCCAATATCTTTTCCAAACAAAACAACCTGTTTACATACTTTCATCATCTGGATCGGGGGCAATGGAAGCTGCAGTTGCAAATTTGATTAACCCAGGCGATAAAGCTATTTCTGTTAATTCAGGTAAATTTGGAGAAAGATGGGGGGATCTTTGTAGAGCTTTTGAAGCTGACCTTGACGAAATAAAATTAGAATGGGGAAGCATGGTTAAACCAGAACAAATTAAAGAAGCTTTAGAAAAAAATCCTGATACAAAAGCAGTTTTCACGACCCTTTCTGAAACTTCAACTGGAACAATTCATCCAATCAAAGAAATCGCTGAAATAGTTAAAGATTACGAAGCAATTTTAGTTGTTGACGCTATTTCAGGATTATTAGCTCAACCCCTAAAAATGGATGAATGGGGTATAGATGTTGTAGTAACAGGTGTGCAAAAAGGTTTTATGATGCCTCCTGGAATAGGTCTTATTTCAGCTTCGGAAAAAGCAATGAAAGTAATTAATGAAAATAAAAATAATAAATACTATTTTGATTTAAAAGCATATGCCAAAAAATACCCAGATTCACCATGGACTCCTCCAATTAATCTTGTTTATCAACTTGCTAAATCTGTTGAACTATTACAAGAAGAAACAATTGAAGGATTATGGGAAAGACACGAATTAATGGCAAAAGCTACAAGAAAAGCTATGGAAGCTATGGGTTTAGAATTGTTTGCTGAAAACCCTGGAAATGTTTTAACTTCAATAAAAGTCCCTGAAGTGGTAGACGGTAAAAAGATTGTTTCTTTCTTGAGAGACAATTGGGGAGTTACTTTTGCAGGTGGTCAAGAACATCTAAAAGGGAAAATTATCAGAATAGCTCACCTTGGTTATATGTCACAATTTGATGTTATAATAGGTATTTCAGCATTAGAAATGGGCTTAAAGAAATTTGGATATGACTTGGAATTGGGCTCAGGAGTAAAAGCTGCTGAAGAAGTGTTTATTAAGGCAGGTGTGTAATATGTGGCTACATATTAACGACGCAATGGCGTCAGATGCAATGGAAAAGTTTGAGAAAGAATTACCAAATGCTAAAATAACTACAGAACACTATGAAAAAGATGAATTAATTAAAAGAGTAAAAGACTTTGATATTTTAGTTGTAAGATCTGCTACTAAAGTCACAAGAGATATAATTGAAGCTGGGAAAAAACTTAAAATAATTGGGAGAGCTGGCATGGGATTAGATAATATAGACCTTGATGCTGCCAAAGAAAAAGGAATAGAAGTTTTAAACACTCCTGGCCAAAACTCATTATCTGTTGCAGAATTAGTTGTTGGCATGATACTCTCTCTCAACAGGCACATTGTTAGAGGAACAAAGGGAATTTCCGAAGGTAAATGGGAAAAAAAATTATTAAAAGGTACAGAACTATCGGGAAAAACTCTGGGTATCGTTGGTTTTGGTAACATAGGTAAGCATTTAGCAAATCTTGTAGGTGGTTTTCAAGTAAAGGTAAAGGTATTTGATGTTTTTGATATCGATGAAGATACAAAGAAGCAATTCAATATAGAACAAGTATCTTTCGAAGATTTAATAAAAACTTCAGACATTATATCTTTGCATGTTCCACATAATGATAAAACACATCATTTAATTTCAGATAAAGAATTTGAAAATATGAAAGATACTGCATTGTTAATCAATTGCGCAAGGGGTGGCATTGTTGACGAAAAAGCACTTTTAAAAGCTTTAAAAGAAAAGATGATTGCTGGTGCAGGCCTTGATGTTTATGAAGAAGAACCTGCTAAAGGTGAGCTTTATAATGAAATTTTTAGTTTTGACAACGTAGTTGGCACTCCACATATCGGGGCATCAACAAAAGAAGCTCAACAAAGAGTTGGGATTAACATGGTAGATAGAATTGTAAATGCAACTAAAAAAATCAAGTTTGAAAATTAAAAATTTATGTTATAATAAATTCGAGTTATCACATTTTTACAGCTGGAGGTGCTTTTAATGAAAGTATTCATTGATCAAGATGCATGTATTGGTTGTGGTGTTTGTGAAAATTTATGCCCAGATGTCTACAGAATGAACGACGAAGGCAAAGCAGAAGCAGTTGCTCCTGAAACAGACGCTCCTTGTGCTCAAGATGCTGCTGATTCTTGTCCAGTACAAGCAATAACAGTAGAAGAATAATTTTCTAAATAAAAAGAAGTCGGGATTAAATCCCGACTTTTTTTATTGTTTGTTTTATAGTATAATTACAATGTTATTTTAAAATTAAACAAAAATTTAACTAAGGTTTTGAATCTCGTCGGAGGGGTTTTTATGGATAATGCAAAAGTTTTTGTCGTCACCTCAGGTAAAGGGGGAGTTGGGAAAACTACAATTACCGCTAATTTGGGAGCTGTGTTGGCTGTCAAAGGTTATAATGTTTGTCTCATCGATGCCGATATTGGACTTAAAAATCTTGATTTAGTTTTAGGCTTGGAAAACAGAATTGTTTATACTATATTAGATGTGATCAACGGAAACAAAGGAGTCATGGAGGTTTTGGTAAAACACAAATTTTTAAAAAATTTGAATTTACTTGCTTCATCTCAAATAGCAAACAAAGATATGATCTCTCCAGAAGATATGGGAAACATAATTTCTGTTTTATCTAAACATTTTCATTATATTATTATAGATTCTCCTGCTGGAATAGAGAGGGGATTTAAAAATGCTATTTCAGCTGCACAGCACGCCATAATTGTAACAACCCCTGATTTAACTGCTATCAGCGACGCTGATAGAGTTATTGGATTGCTTGAAAATAATGGTTATACTGATAAAAACATGTCACTTATTGTGAACCGGTTAAAACCAAAGATGGTCAAGAAAAAAGAAATGGTTTCTGCCGATGATATTAAAGAAGCTTTAGCTATTGATATTTTAGGAGTTATTCCAGATTCAGAAGAGATAATATTATCCACTAATGAAGGAAAGCCACTTGCTTTAGGAGACAAAAAGAATATTTCAAGAGTTTTTGACAACATTTCGGAAAGAGTTTCTGGAAACATGATAGACCTTGAGGAAGATTTAAAAGCTGATAACCGAGACAATCAAGGGTTTGTAGACTTTTTCAAAAATCTTTGGAAAAGGAGTTGATGTAGATGTGGCCTTTCTCAAAGAAAAAATCCAGTAGAGACATAGCTGTTAAAAGAATGCAATCTTTTGTTAGAAGTGGTGGAACTCCTCCAAAGGCTTCTTCAGCAGCTTTAAAATTTGAAGACGTTCAAGATAACGAGATTGATTCTATAGTTGGATATATTAAAGATTATGCATACAGAAATCTTTCAGTAGATAAAAATAATGTCAAGGTTCATATATCAAAAGAAGGTAATTCTGTTACTATCGTGGCAAGCATTGTATATAAGTGAGGTGGTTTTTTTATGGTGTTAAAAAAGTCTATTAAAACTAACTCGAGAAACGAACTCTTAGATATAACAAGAGAAATTCAAGGTGAAATAAGCAAAGAAAATATTCAATCTGGAACGGTTGTTGTTTTTGTCCCTCACACAACTGCTGCTGTCACTATTAACGAAAACGCAGACCCAGATGTGAAAAAAGATATATTAAAATTTATGCAAGACAAAGTACCAAACAATTACGGCTTTGACCATATAGAAGGTAATTCAGACTCTCATATAAAATCTTCTGTATTCGGCCCAAGTATTACTTTGATAATAGAAAATGGGAAACTATTATTGGGAACATGGCAAAGTGTTTATTTTTGCGAGTTTGATGGCCCTCGCAATAGAAAATACTTTGTAAAAATAACCCAAGACTGAGTAATATTCAAAATTAACATTTTTTAAAAGTATTTGAAAAAAATAATAATTGACAAAAATTAATATCTGTGATATTATATATCTCGGACATCGGATAAATACGGAGCGTAGCGCAGTCGGTAGCGCGCCGGTCTTGGGAACCGGAGGTCGCTGGTTCGATCCCAGTCGCTCCGACCAAAAAATTATAACACGCGGTTGTAGCTCAATTGGTAGAGTATCGGCCTTCCAAGCCGAGGGTTGCGGGTTCGACTCCCGTCGGCCGCTCCAGCGCCCATAGCTCAACAGGATAGAGCATTGGATTTCTAATCCAAAGGTTGGGAGTTCGAGCCTCTCTGGGCGCGCCACTTTTTTATTAATGTGGCGTTTTATTTATATTTGGTGGCTATAGTTCAGTTGGCAGAACGCCGGACTGTGACTCCGGACGTCGTGGGTTCAAGTCCCACTAGCCACCCCAAAAAAAGAAGGATTCTTTTCAGAATCCTTCTTTTTTATACTATAATAATATTTTCTTTAACTTTTCTAAGTCCAAGCCTTTTCTTCTACCATACTCTATGTCTACTCGATCTTCAAAAATTATACTTTTATCCTTAATAATTTCTTCGTTCCTTTTCTTATATCCCAAAAATTGTGGTTTTAATTTTATAGGCACTTTAACTTCTTCTTCCAAATTATCTATTAATTTATAAATTATATCTGTTTTCACCAAATCACCAAAACTTTGGTGATAGGGACCAGCAACTACATTTCTTATCTGGTCGCCATAGAGGCAAAGTCCATATCTGATAACTTTCTTACCAGATTTCTCAATCATAATAGCAAATTCTGATACTTTTTTTACAGCTTCATCGAGTGTTTCAGGAATAAATTCTCTCTTTTGATATAATTTCTCTAAAATGGTGTTTTTTAAAACTACTGAAGGGTGAATTCTGACGGTTTTTGCCTTTGTTTTTAATGTTTCTTTAACAGAATACGCTTCAATCTCATAGTTTGAACCAGGTAATCCAGTCATCAGATGCAATCCAAAATATATTTCATTTTCTTCCAGAAGTTTAATTGCCTTATATACGTTTTCAAGATCATGAGGTCTATTGGATTTTTCAAGCACTTCACTGTTGAAAGACTGAACTCCTAATTCTACTAAGTCGATATCGTAGTTCTTAAGGATGTCTATTATCTCTTCATTTATCTCTTCTGGTGAAGTTGAGAATCTAATACCTTTTGCATAACCTTCATTTATCTTATTTTGAGAATAATCGAGATAGTATTTAATTTTTTCTTTTTCCATGCCTGTAAAAGTCGAACCATAATAAGCCATGTAAACGTTATTTTTTTCTGAAAAATAACTTAAATACCTTTCAAATATTTTATCTAAATCCCTATATTTTGGAAATTCTCCAAAACCTGTTGCAGAGTATTCGTTACAAAACACGCACCTTTTTTTACATCCACCATGGGGTAAAAATATTGGAATTATATACTCCTTACTCATTTTTACTTTCTCCATTTTTCAACATGGCTTTTTCTTGTTTGTCTCTAAAAACATATACTTCTGTACCAAGAGAGGTTATGAAATCCAGCTCTTCAACATTGAAATTGAACATTCTAATACAACCGTGAGATATCATCTTTCCAATTTCCCATGGTTTTGTAGTTCCATGTATACCGTATTGTGGTTGAGACAATTGAAGCCATCTTGATCCTATACCATTTATTATAGAACCTGAATAAATTATTTCATCCCCCCAATAAAGAGGCGGTTCTTTTTCTTTATAGTATATTCTGTAATAACCTGGAGGTGTTGAATCACTTCTTCCAACGGCTACAAGATATTTTTTTATCAACAAATCGTCATAATACAAATATAAAAAATTGTTAGATAGATCTATTTCTAATCTTAAAACGCTCTGACCATAATCAACTTTTCCAATTTTTAATACCTGGCCAACATATATTTTTGATGGTTCTTTCAAGTCATTGATGTTTAATATGTCCCCTGGAGTCACACCATATTCTTTTGCGATTTTATATATACTATCGCCTTTTTTTACCACATAATATTTAATTTCCTGAATTTTTTCTTGCGGTTTTATTGAATTGTTAGACATGACAAAATCATCTATTTTCAAAATTTCAACTGATCTTGAAAATTTTGAATTTGTGTTATCTTCAAATTGAAAATCTAAGTTATAAGAACCATTCTCCAATGATTTTATATACTCTCTCAAGTCGGATATGGTGCTTAAATACTTATTGTTTACCTCTATCTGTTTTAAACTGACATTTTCTGAATAGTTTACATCTATCAAAAAATCCAAACCTTCTTCAGATTTTAGGGGAATTATCTTTATCTCAGTTTCAGTTTTATAACTTTTTGAATCCACAAAATTTGGATAAAATTTAGAAAATTCTTTATCATCATAATATACTTTTACAAGTAAATTGTTATTACCAACCAGATTATTCAATGAAATGCGGAAAGAATAATTCCCTTTGAAGTTTTCTTTTACTTCCAACTCTTCTCTTAAAGCGTTATTCATCAAATAAACTTTGACTTCATCAATTCCTTCGATCGATGAAGTTAATATATACTCTTTTATTTTTTTATTTGGAAAATATCTGTTTTCTTCTATGCCAATATCAAAAGAAAATATGTTAATCATTAACAGAAGTATAGATAATAACAATAACTTCTTTTTCATTGTGCTTATGCTCCTTTTACTACCCTACGCAATCTTTTAACAACTTCTTTTTTACCCATAACACTAATAGTTTCATATAACCCAGGGGTTACAAGTTTTCCTAATAGAGCTCCCCGTATTGATTGATATGTATTCTTTTTGCCTGTAATCTTTTTTTCAGCAAGGCTTTTCATAAATTCTTCTGCTTGGGTTAAAGATATTTTTTCATCATAATCTTCCAATAAAATTATAGCAATATTTATTAATTCCTCAAACCATTCTTTTTTTACAAATTTTTCTTTATACTTCTCTTCATATTCAAAGTCATCATAAAAATAATTTTTGGAAAATTCCCAAAGACCTTTTAAATCTTGAACTTTTTCTTTTGATATAGAGATTACATCTTTTATATAATTTTCTTCTACATTAATTTTTATTCCCACAAATTTTAGCCATTCTAAAAACTTTTTCGAAACTTTTTCTTCGTCCATTGATCTTAAAGTTTTTTCGTTAACCCATTTTAACTTTTCATAATCAAAAACAGAGGATCTTTTCGAAACATCCCTTATGTTAAAATTTTTGTATTTTTCCCTAACATCATATATTTCTTCTTCGTTGTTCCATCCTAAAAGGCTCAAATAGTTTAGTAGTGCTTCTGGTAAAATTCCTTCTTCCCTAAAATAACTTACCGATACACCACCATGTCTTTTGGATAAAGGCGTTTTGTCTTCACCTAAAATAAGCGGCAAATGTCCAAATTTTGGTTTTGAAAAACCTAAAGCTTCATAAATTATAATTTGCTTAGGAGTATTTGAAATATGATCTTCTCCTCTAATTACATCTGTTATTCCCATAAGATGATCATCTACAACCACTGTGAAGTTGTAAACTGGAACTCCATTTGATCTCAAAATTATGAAATCCTCAAAGTCCGAGCTGTTGAAAGATATTTCGCCTTTTAACAAATCATTCCATTTTATCTCTTTGTTTTTCTCGACTTTTATTTTCACTGTATAATTTTTATTGGCATAATTTTCTGGAATTTTTGCAAAATTACCTATTTCTTCTCCTGATTTGTCGTAAAAAACATAATAAGCTTTTTCTTCTTCTATTAAATTATTTATATATCTTTTGTATATATCATATCTATAACTTTGCTTGTAGGGTCCATAATCTCCTCCCTTTTTAGGACTTTCATCGAAGTCCATGCCCAACCAATCAAAATCTTCGTATATCAAATTTTCAAATTCCTCAGTCGATCT
This sequence comes from Geotoga petraea, assembly GCF_900102615.1. Classification (NCBI taxonomy): domain Bacteria; kingdom Thermotogati; phylum Thermotogota; class Thermotogae; order Petrotogales; family Petrotogaceae; genus Geotoga; species Geotoga petraea. The sequence continues at coordinate 212,549 of NZ_FMYV01000004.1, forward strand.
TTTTGTGTCCGTATCTTCAATCCTCAAAATTATTTTACCATTATTAGATTTTGCATGGTACCAATTAAACAAAGCAGTTCTCACCCCACCAACATGTAAATATCCTGTTGGAGATGGAGCAAATCTTGTTCTTATCATATTTTTCACTCCATTTTTTCTAATATATTTTCTATCTCTTCTACACTATTAGCTATGTGTGCTTCCACAAGTTTTCTGTTGTCTATATATTTATCTTCTATAAGATTATTTATAATTCTGTCTGTCCATCCTCCAGAACCTTTTAACAGTATTAATGGTTTTGAATATGCATAAGCCCCCAATATTTCTATCCCTGTACCGACCTCTCCACCTAAACTTATAACTACATCTACACTTTTCAATAAAATGAAAGATCTCATTGAAAAATCTAGACCTGTTTTGATTTCAAAATCAAGATATTCATTACCCTCTTGATCCCAAGGCAAAACCCCGGTGACTTTCCCGTTGAATTCTTTAGCTCCTTTGGAAACCAACTCCATCACTCCATCTCTACCACCATTTAATATATGATGCTCCTTTTGAGCTAACATTCTTCCCAATTCTATCGTTGTATTTTCAATTCTTTTTATCTTAGGAATATTTATATCCCCAGAATAACCAATTACACCAACTTTCAAATACATCACCATCCTAAGTAATTATCTTTTACAACATCCATTTCCAAAACTTCTTCAGCTTTACCCGTTGCTATGACATCACCTTTATGCATTATATAAAGATCATCAACAACTTGGGCTATTTCATCTACGTTATGATCTGTAACTATAACAGATATACCATCTGCTGAAAGTTTTTTTATTATTTTCTGTATATCTTTTACCGTTATTGGGTCTATTCCTACAAAAGGTTCATCCAAAAGAATAACTTTTGGATCTATCATCAAAGTTCTCGCAAATTCTAACCTTCTTTTTTCTCCTCCTGAAAGCGAATCTGCATATTGATGCATAAGGTTTTCTATGCCAAAATCCTTTGAAATCTTTTCTATTTTTTTATCTTTATTTTCAATTTTCAAAAGATCCGCAATCATGTATAAGTTATCTGACACTCTAGCATTCCGAAAAACAGAAGGCTCTTGGGGAAGATATGCCATCCCCTTTAGAGCCCTCTTATAAATTGGCAGATGAGTTATATTATTTTTTTCGAGGAAAACTTCACCTCTGTTTGGTACAACTAATCCCAATATTATTTTGAATAAAGTTGTTTTTCCTGCACCATTTGGTCCTAAAATACCGGTAATCTTTCCTCTTTTTGCAACAAAGTCTACATCTTTAACGACTTCTTTTCTTCCATACTTTTTAAATATTTTTTTGCCATAAATTATATAACTTTCATCCATATTATTATTCTTTTGTACTTTCTTTAGGTTCGATATTAGCTATATACTCTTTAACTCTTTCAGTTATATCAATTTTTTCACTTACAAAGATAACTGATTGTTCAAAAAGAACTATATCAAAAGAGTTTTCTTTTGCAAATTCTCCAATAAGTTCTCTTACTTCTTGAATTATTGCATCTGATTTTTTAGTATAGTCTTCTTGAAGTGCCTGTTGATATTGTTGAGTTCTGTACTGTAATTCTTGATATTTTTGTTGTAGCTGTTGTTCTGTTGCTCCACTTTCTTGCATGCCTTGAAATTCAGTTTGCATCTCTGAAATTTTATTTTGATAAAATTTCACATCTTCTTGATAGTTAACTTGCATATCTCCCCATTTATAATATTCTTCAGTAACAGATCTTAAGTTAACATAACCAATTTTTAACCCGTCTGCTGTGTTTGCTGCTGAAAAAGACAATAAACTAAAAGATAAAACTAATGTCATCAATAATAAAACTCTAATTTTTTTCATTACCACACCTCCATATGATTTCTATAAATATTATACGTGAAATGTCTTTCTTTTTCAATAATAATAATAATAATTTCTTAATAGTTGCTTAGAACAAATCATTGCTTAAAAAACGTTTGTTTTTATAATATTCATTTGTCAGAAAAAATATCTTTACTATACAATGTTATAATGATTATTAATTGTAAGTAACCCCCTATACAAATAGATCCCCCATCCTTTAATAGGAGCTGATACAGCTCCTATTTTTTTTGTGGTAAAATATTCTCGAGAAAAGAAAGTTTATATAAAACAAATGTAAAATAAATCTAAAAAGTTTATATAGTTTTTAAGAACTACAAACATATTATAGAGATAAATTAATCGATTTGTAAGCCCTTTTTCCCGATAAAATAAGTCGTAATATATTGAAAGGCTTTAAGGAATTTCAAGAAAAAGGAAACATTCAAATGATAATATGTAATAGTAGGAATAATTGTTTACTTTTTTTAAAAGTACGAAATAAAATAAGAATTTTTAAATTAATTGTAAAATAAAAATTATTCACAAATATTAAGAGAATTTTTTCATTTAGTATCATCAAATTTTTATTTTTTAATATATAATAGAAATAGTAAAGATTTTATTTCTTCATACCAGAACTCATTTTGAAAGGAGGGCATTCTAGTGCCAGAAAAATATTTTGAAGTAAGATGGCATGCAAGAGCAGGACAAGGAGCAAAAAGTGCTTCCCAATTCTTAGCTGAAGCTGCTCTTGATGCTGGCAAATATTCAACTTCATTTCCTGAATACGGAGCTGAAAGATCAGGTGCACCAATGAAGGCTTTCAACAGAATTTCTGATATTCCTGTAAGAGTTAGGAGTAATGTTGAAAAACCTGATATTGTATTAGTCATTGATGATACTTTACTTGGCAATCCTGAATTAACAGCTGGGTTAGATGAAGACAAACCGTTAGTTGTAAACACCCTTATGGAACCATCCAAGGTTAGAGAATTAACGGGATTTAAAGGTAAAATTGCTGTTGTACCAGCAACAGATATTGCACTAGAAGAAATAAAAAGAGGTATCCCAAACACGGTAATGATTGGTGCTTTGGTTAAATTAACAGAAATTGTACCTCTTGATTCAGTTAAAGAAAAAGTTACTGCAGCCTTTTCTCATAAATTCTCTGACGAGGTTGTTGAAGCTAACATGAGAGCTCTTGAAAGAGGTTACCAGGAGGTGAAAATCGATGGCTGATGCAAAAGGTTGGAAAGAAGTACCTATTGGCGGTGTCGTTGATAGACCAGGAACAGCCAGAGAATACAAAACTGGAACATGGAGAGTAATGAGACCTATAGTCGATCAAGATAAATGTATTGATTGTATGCAATGCTGGTTATATTGCCCTGACATGGCAATAGAAGGTAAAATGAAAGAAGATAAAAGAAGACCTAAAATGATTGGCATCAACTATGACTATTGCAAAGGTTGTGGAACTTGTGCAAAAGTATGTCCTGTTAATGCCATTGATATGAAATCTGAAAACGAATTTTTGAAGTAAAGGAGGTAATATTTAATGCCTAATAAATTAGCTGTTACTGGAGCAAATGCAGTTGCTCATGCTATGAGACAAATAAATCCGGATGTAGTTGCTGCTTATCCAATAACTCCACAAACACCAATTGTTCAATATTATGCAGATTTTGTTGCAAACGGAATTGTAGATACAGTAATGGTACCAGTTGAATCAGAACACTCAGCTATGAGTGCTGTTGTAGGCTCTGCTGCTGCTGGTGCAAGAACTATGACTGCCACTGCAGCAAATGGTTTAGCACTTATGACAGAAATCGTTTATATTGCAGCATCATATAGATTACCAATCGTTATGCCTATTGTAAACAGAGCTTTATCTGGTCCTATTAACATTCACTGTGACCACAGTGATGCCATGCTTGTTAGAGATTCAGGTTGGTTACAATTTTTTTCTGAAGATCATCAAGAAGCTTATGATTTAACTATAATTGCTACAAAAATCGCAGAAAATGATGATGTTTTATTGCCAGCTATGGTTAACTTAGATGGATTTATCACATCTCATGGTGTTGATATATTTGAAATGTTGGATGACGAAGTTGTTAGAGACTTTGTTGGACAATGGGAACCAAAATATCCATTGTTAAATACTGAAAAACCAGTAACTCTTGGTTCATTGGATCTTTTTGATTACTACTATGAACATCACAGACAACAAGAAATTGGTATGGAAAAAGCTTATGAACTTTTACCAGGGGTCTTTGAAGAGTTTGAAAAAATTTCAGGAAGAAAATATGATTTCCTCGATAAATATAAAACCGATGATGCTGATTATGTAATGGTTGTTCTCAATTCAACAGCTTCAACTGCAAAATATGTTGTAGACGAATTAAGAGAAGCGGGACATAAAGTTGGATTACTCAAACCTTGGGTTTTCACACCATTCCCTAAAAAAGAAATTTTAGCAGCATTAGAAGGTAAAAAAGCAGTAGTAGTATTAGATAGAGCTATGTCTTTTGGTAAAGAAGCTCCATTATACTCATTAGTTAAATCTGCTTTATATAAAGCAGAAGACAAACCAAAAATGGGTTCTTTTATTTACGGACTTGGCGGAAGAGATACAACACCAACAATGCTTCACGAAGCATTCGAAGCAGCTATGAATGACGAGCTTGATGAAGATACTCAGAAATACCTCGGTCTTAGAGAATAATTTGGAGGTGAAGGTTAAATGCCACTTAATTTACCACAATTAGTAGAATTTATTGAAAAGAACGATTGGCCTTTCACACAGGGTCATAGATTATGTCCAGGTTGTAATGCACCAATGGTAGCTAAATGGTCTACAATGACAGCAAAAGCTTTAGGTTATGAGCCTGTAGTTGGAGCTGCTACTGGATGTTTAGAAGTTTCATCAACAATATATCCATTTTCAGCATGGAATGTTCCATATATTCATAATGCTTTTGAAAATGTAGCTGCTACCATATCAGGAGCTGAAGCAGCCTATAGATCATTGTTGAATAGAGGAAAGTTAGATAATAAGAAGATTAAATTTATTGCTTTTGGTGGAGATGGAGGAACTTATGATATAGGTCTTCAATCTTTATCTGGAGCTATTGAAAGAGGACATGATTTTGTTTATGTACTTTATGACAATGAAGGCTATATGAATACAGGTAACCAAAGATCTGGTTCTACTCCAACTGGAGCAGATTCTACAACAGAACCAGTAGGTTCAAAAATACCTGGTAAACTTCAGTTCAAAAAATCTATTGTTGATATAGTAGCTGGCCATGAAGGTGTTTATGCTGCAACTGCATCAACATCAGAACCTATGGATTTCATCAAAAAAATGGAAAAAGCTTTAGAATTTGAAGGTCCAGCATTTATTGCTGTATTGGCTCCTTGTGTTAGATTCTGGAGGATCCCTGAAGATTCAGGACCAGAAATGACCAAATTGGCAGTAGAAACTAAATATTGGCCACTTTGGGAATACGATATGGGAGTATACAAAATAACAAGAAAGCCAAGAAACTTCAAACCATTAAAAGAATACATAACAAAACTGGGAAGATTCAACAAATTAATCAAGCAGCATAATTCTGATGTAATTATCGAAGAAATGCAAGAATATGTAAATGCTAAATGGGATAGGTTGTTAGCATTGGAAGAAATTTCAAAAGATAAACCTTTAAGAAAAAAAATATAATGATCGTAAACTAAGCGGGGATTATAAATCCCCGCTTTTTTAACATAAATCTAAGCGATTTATGATAAAATATATAATAGATCAATCAATATTTTTTTAGGAGGAAAAACATATGAATAACTGGTTCGTAAAACATGAGAAGCTAATCTCTATATTAATAGTTTCTCTTTTTGTAATTGGTATTATTTGGTGGTCAATAGGATCATATGTTTCCATGAATAATGGAGGAAATGCAGCTGGACAAAATCAAGAAATAACAAAAGAAAGTTCAGTTTTAGTTTTGACAAAAGATGGTGAAGAGTTGGATTATCCATATTGGATATTGGAAAGTGAACTAAACAACCATTACGAAAGTCAACTACAACAATATGAACAAGCTTATCAAAGGTCAATTGATCCGGTATTTGATTCTTTAAACCTTAAAACTTCTTTAGTTAATCAATTATATGACTTAAAAATCATTATGTACTATTCTAATGAAAATGACTTAAATCCAACAGATGAAGAAGTGGAAAATAGGATCAACGAAGAAATTGAAAGTTATATTTCTCAATTAAAATCAAATGAGTCAAACTGGAATCAACTAATGGAAAGATACGGTTCTGAAAAAGAAGTTAGAGATATTTTAAGGCAATCTATGAACGGAATGGAAACACAGGTTATGGTAGAAAAGGTTAGAGACAATGTAACAAATGTTTCAAGAGGGGATATCTTAACAGAAGTGGAAAATACTTTTGAAGATATTAAAAATGAAAAAGAAGAAGTCAACGCACAACATATACTGATTTCAGGTGAAGCCACTGCTAATAGCGTAAAAGATCAATTGGTTTCTGGAGAATTAAATTTTGCACAAGCAGCAGAAATGTACTCAGAAGATACTTCTAATGCGTCTGATGCAGGAAATCTTGGCTGGTTCAGCCATGGAGATATGGTCCCAGAATTTGAAAAAGCAGCTTTTGAAGCTTCTATTGGTGAAATTGTTGGACCAATTCAGACAAATTACGGTTACCATTTAATTAAAGTAAATGACAAAAAAACTTTTGAAACACCTGAAGATGTAATGAATGAAGAAACTGTTGTTCAAGAAATTAAAAATAAACTAACAGACGAAGCATTCGATAATTGGTTAGTTGAATACAAAGAAACAGAAAATTTTGGAAGAGCTTATTACAACGATGTTTTAGAATACGCATATAATTTCAACAACAACACAGAAAATGTAGAAGTCTTGGAAAATATTAGGTCTAACCTACAAAATGAAGTTTTTTATGATGATGGAACTGTATCAATTGATTCTGATACAGACTATATGGCTCTTTATATAAACACTTCAAAGGCATTGCTAAACATATATGAAGAAAGATTGACTAAAGTTACACAGTATATATCTTTAAAAGATCGAGTAGAAGCTCCATATTTAAATATGGAAATAGAAGCAATTGATGCAAGAATAAAAGAAATAGATGCAGAATTGAAAGCAGAAAACATAGAGAATGAAGATGCTCTATTAGACGAAAAAATTTCTCTAACAGATGCTAAAACTTATAATAACACACTTTCTGTAATCAATGAGTTGAACTTAGATTCCTTAGAAGAAGCTAAGGAGAAAAAAGCAGAATTGGAAGATAAAGTAGATACTATTTCAGAAAATAGAACAGCAGTTTTAGAAGAAATGTTCTATAGATACCCTTCTTCAAACTCTGTAGTTCAAGCTTATTATCAAGCTAACCCATCAGATCATAATGTTAAAGTTGCTTATTCTAAGCTTCAAATAGAGCAATTAAAACAATATGCCGGATATTTAGGAGCTCAAAATTTAGCTTCTTACTTCGGTAATCAAATAAGAGACGTAGTTATAAACATTTCTTCAGTTTTATCAAGCAAGGCTTCAACTAATACAAAATTAGATGCCGTAGAAGTTGGATTAGATTTGTCTGATCTTTTAGAAGATGATTCTTTGAGATTAGATTACTTAAAACAGTTAAGAAATATTGATCCTAATTACTTTACAGATTTAGAAGAAAGAATCCAAGAATTAGAAAATACACTTAATTCAACAAACACATCCACTGAAGAATAAATATATAAATAAAAAACCGGGCCAAAAGCCCGGTTTTTATAACCTTAATTTTGGCTGGGTCGGTAGGATTCGAACCTACGAATAACGGAGTCAAAGTCCGTCGCCTTACCGCTTGGCCACGACCCAGCAACTAAGTCCGAAATTATTATAACATAGAAACCAATACTTGTCAATAAAAAGGGGAGATTTTTATATGAAATTTAAATTAAAAGATATTAAAAATAATAAAATATATCAAGTCGAAAAAGGCGATAATTTTATTGGCCCGGCAAGAGAATATCAAAAGAAAACAGGGAGAACAGTATATGCTGTTAAATTAAACAATAATATTAGAGAAGTTTTTAAAGAAGTACATACTGATGGTGAAATTGAATTTATCGATATAAAGTCTCCAGATGGAGTCAAGATAAATAGAAGAGGTATCTTTTTTATATTATATGCTGCAATAAAAGACATTGACAAAGATGATGACCTATTGGTGAATAATTCGCTTGGAAATGGAGTTTATTGTGAGCTTAAATCAAAAATCCCAACTGAAGATGATTTAAAAATCATAAAAGAAAATATGAAAAAATACATTGAGAGAGATCTTGAATTTGAAAAATTTAACATAGATAAGTTTGAAGCTATGAAAATGTTTGATGCTCACAACCAAAATGATAAATCCCTTTTGTTTAAATATCGAAAAAAAACCACCGTCAACTTTTACAAGATGAACGGTTATATCAATTATTTTTATGGTTATATGCCTCTAAAAACAAGTGATTTGACAGATTTTGACCTTATTAAAGTAGAAAAAGGATTTGTATTAGTAACCCCAAATGAAAAATCCCCATATAAAGTCCCAAATTACAATCATCTAAACAAATTGTCTGCTACTTTCAACGAATACAACGAATGGCTAAAAATATTAGAAATAAGAACAGTTGGTGAACTTAACGATTATATAAGTAAAGGAAGACATTCTGCAATAGAACTTATAAGAATTTCAGAAGCATTACATGAAAAGAAATATGCACAAATAGCTGATGATATTATTAAAAGAAAAAATGTTAGACTTATAACTTTAGCTGGCCCTTCTTCATCTGGAAAAACTACATCATCAAAAAGAATTTCTTTACAGCTTAGGGTTAACGGACTTAGACCTGTAGAAATATCTTTAGACGATTTTTTTGTAGAAAGAAACAAAACTCCTTTAGACGAATATGGTAATTACGATTTTGAATCATTATATGCATTAGATTTAGACTTATTCAACAATATTTTGAGCGATTTAATAAGCGGAAGGCAAGTACAATTACCCAAATTTAATTTCGTAACAGGCAAGAGAGAATGGAGAAAAAACAAAATACAAATAGAAGAAGATCAGCCAATAATAGTGGAAGGAATTCATGGTCTTAATGAAAAACTCACTCAAAGCATAGAAAGGGATAAAAAATACAAAGTTTATGTAAGTGCTTTAACTCAGCTCAACATAGACAAAGTGAACAGAATTCCAACAACTGATTCAAGAATTATAAGAAGAATTGTTAGGGACTTTAATTTCAGAGGACATGACGCACTGGCAACTATAAAAATGTGGCCTAATGTAAGAAAGGGTGAAGAACATAATATTTTCCCATATCAAGAAGAAGCAGACGTGATGTTCAATTCAAATCTCATTTACGAGCTATCAATATTGAAGATATTTGCTGAACCCTTACTACTAAAAATAGATAATAGTGTTCCAGAATATTCAGAAGCAAAAAGATTATTAAAATTTTTGGATTACTTTTTGCCCATAACAGAATTAGAAGAAATACCAAGAAAATCCGTAATAAGAGAATTTATAGGAAGATCCACTTTTGAATATTAAAAAATGGCAACCTTAAAAAGGTTGCCATTCATTTTATATATTATCCTTTTACTGATCCTTGTGTTAATCCACCTATAATCCATTTTTGCATAGTTAAGAAGAGTATAACCATCGGTATAGCACCAATTAAAGATGCAGCGGTGAATAATCCCCATTGAGTTTCAAATGGCCCTTGCGAGAAGGTTTGCAACCCAACAGCATATGTATAGTTGACTTCACTTTGTAATACTATTTTTGCTATAACAAACTCGTTGAATGTATTCATAAATGTCAATATTGTGATAACTGATATAATTGGTAATGATAAAGGTAAAACAATTAACCAGAATGTCTGGAACCTTGTAGCACCGTCTATCATGGCAGATTCTTCCAAGGAATCTGGTATAGTATCGTAATAACCTTTAAACAACCACATATTATAAGCTACATTACCAAGATATGCAAATATCAAACCACCGAGAGTATCTAACCCAATGAATGGAAGGTAATCTCCCAAGAAGTTCAAAATACCATAAATAGCAACCATAAACATTACTATAGGAAACATTTGAACAATCATCAAGAAATAAAGCCCAGATGACCTTCCTACAAATTTCATTCTTGAAAATGGGTAAGCAGCTAATGAGGTAATAATAACTGTTATTATAGCTGTCATACCTGCAACTAAGATTGAGTTAAACAACCATCTCAAGAAAGGCTTCCTTATTCTTTCTTCCCAAGAATGTTGAATTTCATATAAATCTTTATCAATTTCCTTCATGCTATCAGCCAAATAACTATCGCTTATATAAGATAAATCAGAAATAACCCTTGACGATCTTGCTATGTTTGCATTTACAGGGCCAAAATCTGATATGTATACGTCTCTCATGTCGGTTAATGCCGGAATACTTGATAAATTACCCCCATAGTTTATCCTTAGGTAATCATCTATATTATTTTCAAATACTTCTATGTTAGATCTTATTTTTGATATAACGTCATCCATATCATTTCTACCCATAGTAAATTTCTCATATGATTCATCTAAACTTGATTTCCACAATAATAGACTATATCTATTTCTTTCAGGTGTAAACCCTTTGAAAAAATCAGACTCCATAAATTTGGCGTAATATTCAGATTCGTAAAAATTTTCAATCTCTGATTCAGAGAAATATTTGGATACCAAAATGTTTGGATATGATAAACTTTGGTTCATAAAATTCAAAGTTTTTCTGTTCTTAGTTTCAAATGTTTTATATTCTTCATTTATAGAAACCTGTTCACTTCTCAAATTATTTAACTCTTCGCTTATTTTGTTTAATTCTGACATGGTTTTGTTGTATCTTTCAGATAAAATAACCAATTCATCTAATGAGATAGCCATTTTTGCCGTTAAATTTTTCAAAGCTTCAAAAGAAGGCAAAATCTGTTTTTCCTCTCTTGCAGCAAATATCTTATCAAAATTGTTATCTAAATATCGGTAGACTTCAGAAAAATTTCTCATAACTGACAATATAGTTCCATCTCGATATTTTTCCATTGTTTCCATATTTTCTACAAATTGTGGTAATTTTCTTGCATATTCAGAAACTAAGTCTTTAAATTCTGCATTGTCTCCAAACATAGGTGCTTGAGGCTCTATATTTGATAAATCAATATTTTTAATAATATCGTAAGAAGCAATTATCTTATTACTTTCTGGAATATAGATGTCGCCAACTGCTTGTATTTGATTATCCAGTCCGTCTATTGTTTTATTTAAAGCATTCTTTTCTCCATTGAGATTAGAAATCTGTTTTTCAAGACTTTCAAGTTGGTTTGAAAATTCATTTTCTCTTACTAAAAGTCCGCTGAAATTTTCTTCTAATTTACCTTCTATTTTTGTTTTTGTGTTCTCTACCTCTGACTCGAGATTAGAATACATGTTTTTTAACTCATTCAATTTTTCTCCAAACTGTTGAACTAATTCGTTGTCGGGATTTTTTCTTCCAACACGAATATTCCATAATGTAGTTCTAACCGGAATATCATAAATTGCTTTAATTGTTTCTTGTTTTTGAATTTCATCTTCTATGTTTAACTCAAGATAATCTGAATACAATTGATCTCTGTATTCTAAAAATTCTTTAGTTATCTGTTCTAAATCGTTAGCTGGAAAATTAAAGCCATAATTTTCAGCTTCTGATTTGATTTCTGAAATCATTTCATTGAACATACCTAAATCATTTTCTTCAACATATTGGTTTACTTCTTTTAGTAGTTCGCTATCATATCCATTGTTAAATTCATAGTAGATAAAATCAAACTTTTCTCCTATAGCTTTCATATTATTTTCAGTTGTTTGTAAATAGCTCTTCAAAGAGGTTAGTTTTTCTTTAGATTCCTTAACCGCTTCATCATATGTAAAATCAGAATACTCACCAATATAAGTACTCACTTTATTCAAATCTTGCATAATTTCAGGCACTGTAGGTGTTTGAAATATTAAATCAGTATAATTGTTTATTGTAACTCTGTCTGAAAATAATCTTGGTGAGAATGCTGCAGCATCTCTTCTTATTGATGTTGAAACAACCCAAATCATTGGGAAAAGTATTATTATAATCAAAAATATAATCAATATGTGTGTAAATAAGTAGTTTTTCTTCTCAATTTTAGCCATTATCTATTCACCTCTTCAAACGAGCCCGAGAATTTGAAGTTTACATAGCTCAATACAGCTATTATTGCAAAGATTAATACTGAAATGGCTGCGGCAAATCCAAAATCTTGACCTCTTGAACCTTCAAAAGCTAACTTATATGTATAAGAAATCAAAATATCCGTAGCTCCAGCAGGTGTGTTTGTACCTGGAATTGCAGGTCTACCTTGAGTTAAAAGATATATATTGGTAAAGTTATTGAAGTTAAAAGCAAAAGACATAACCAATAAAGGTGCAACTGATGTCATCAATAATGGCAAAGTAATACTTCTAAATTGTTTAAACCGCGAAGCTCCATCTATGGATGATGCTTCATATAATTCGTTTGGTATACTTTGAAGGGCTCCTAATGAAACTGTCATCATATATGGGAATCCTAACCAAGTATTAACTATAAGTACAGCTACCTTAGCCCAAAATGGATCTTGTAGCCATTTTATTGGTTCAGCGTTGAACAAACCTTCTAAGAGGAACCTATTCAGTACCCCATAAGTCTCGTTGAAAAAACCGTTTCTCCACACAAGAACTGATATGAATGCAGGTATTGCCCAAGGAATGATCAACAAAGTCCTGTAAATGATCTTTCCTTTTAAGTTTGAATCATTTAAAGTAACTGCAAAGAATAAACCTATTGCAAAACTAAAGATAACTGTGAGACCTGCATATGTAATAGTCCAACCAAATATTTGGAAAAAAGGCCTTGAAATTCTTGGGTCATTTATAATTTTCAAGAAATTATTTGCTCCAACCCCAGTTTTATAGCCTATTAGTCTTTCTCTATTACCATTCTGATTTATATCGTAAAATGTTCCATTATCTTCAATAAGCTCTCTATTTGTTCTTGTATTGTAAACAACAGTTTCGTAATAAGTTCTATCACCCTGAATTTTTGATTTTACCCTTGTTTCATATATCTTATATGATTCCCCAAATTTTTTATAAATATATTGATTAGACAAACTATAACTCTTTACTCCAAAATTAACTATTAGCGATTTCAAATAATTTTGTCTTAAAACAGAATTATAAAAAGCTGAGTTTGCAGAAACTGAAGAATCATATGGGGAATAAAAATAAGTATATCTTGCATTATTTCCTTCAATGGAAACTACTTTATTATTTTCTTCTTGGACTATCAATTCGTACAGATTGTCGTTTATCCTTACTTGTTTATTCACAACTTCATTCATAGTGGTTTCAGCATAGATTAAGTTACCTGTAGAATCAAATTCTCTCACTGAAGGTTTTGTGGCCATGTATTTATTGCCATCTTTATCTTCAAATAAAATAACAAAGTCTTCTGTTGGCTTTAGTTCTTCACTATATTTCACATAAACACTAAAATCTAAAAATTCTGCTTCTGTTGGTTCGTAATAATAAGAACTATCAGTCAATAAGATATCTATTGCCTGTTCTCTGGAAAATAAATGCCCTGTTCCGTAATTAGTAAAAGCTGTTGATACAGTATAATACATCGGATATAAAGTCAAAACAAACAAAAAAAACATTGCAGGTAATGTATACCTGTAAGGATACCCTCTTTTTGTAAAAATTGCCCAATCTGTTAGCAATAAAAATAATGCTATAACAATAGCAAAACCATTATTACCCAACATGAACAATGTTGCAGTTGCCCATACAATGAACCCATTCATAGTAGCTATAAACAACCAAATTAGTAAATGAAATAATTTATTCATATTTTACCCTCCCACAAGAGTATATTACATAAATATAGGAAGGGGCATCAACCCCTTCCCATAAATATTAGACACTTTTAATTACTTGCTTGTTATGTTACAATAACTTATTCTGAAATTGCAGTTGTTATTTTGTTAACTGCGTCATTTAATGCAGGTTCTACTTCTTGAGTTCCTGAGATTATATTTAGAATAGCTTCTTCCATAGCACTCCATACTGGTGCCATTTCAGGTACACTTGGCATAGGTACTCCACCAGCAGCTGCTTTTTGGAAAGAAGAAACTATATCTTCAGGAATAGGTCCGCCTCTTTCAGCGATGATTTGAGAAACATCTTCTCTTGCAGGAAGTCTTGGGTCTGCAATATAGAAGTTGTAAATACCTTCTTGTGTAGCTAAATAGTTAACAACAAATTCTGTGGCAAATGCTTTATTTTCTGATCTAGCGTTAATCATTAAACCTTGTACACCAACAAATGGTTTCCCTGTATCGCCGTCGCCTAAGTTTAATTCTGTAACTGGGAAAACACCGTAATCAATACCAGCATCTAAGTATTCTTTTGCTGCCCATGGACCGTTGAGAACCATTGCAGCTAATCCTTCTTTGAACATTGAGTTCATTGTATCATAATTTGCACCTTGAGGAATTATACCTTCTTCATAAAAAGATTGTATTATTTTTGCTCCTGCAATAGCGCCTTCATTATTTAAGCCAATGTCAGAAACATCGTAGCCTTCTTCTGCTGACCAATCAAAAACATATCCGCCTTTACCTTGGATAAATGTTGATGAGAAATAAAAGTCCTCAGCTCTGTAAATGAAACCAACTGTTTCATCTGTTGTGTATTCTTTTGCTAAAGCCTTGAAGTCTTCAATATTTGTTGGAACTTCATCAACATAGTCTTTATTGTAGTAAATTGAAACTGATTCAATTGCATATGGAAGACCATATAATTTCCCTTCCCATGTGAACGCATCAATACCTGAATCTGCATATTTATCAACTTCAACAGCAGATTTAGGTATAGGCTCTATTAATCCATTAGTAACTAATTCTCCAACCCAGTCGTGTGCCCCAACAATAATATCTGGACCTTCACCTGCTGGTGCAGCTGTTAAGAATTTTGATTTGATATCCCCAAAATTAACTTGTTCAACTTCAACATTAATACCAGTGTCTCTTGCAAATTCTTCACCAATTCTTCTCATAAAGTCAACCTGTTGTTCTGATGACCATATAACGATAGAATTAGCAAAAACTCCCACAGTTGCAAATAATGCAACTAAAGATAAAACTAAAAGCTTTTTCATCCTGGTAACCTCCCTTAATTAAGTAAAAATAGTAATGGAAACGTTTTGTCGTATAAAATTATATCATAGTTTTTGAAAAATTCACATTTTATTAAAACGTTTTATAAAAGATTAGAGTAAAATATATCGAAATATTTCTCTTTATAATGATTTTTCTCGAAATTCCTGATTTATCATAATCTTAATCATTCTAACGAGATTATACTGGATAAATTGAGCTTTCCTCCGAATTATATTCGTTTACAATATCGAAATCTACTTTTAATTCTTTATTATATTTTTCTTTTAAATATTTTACACCCGCTTCTCCAAACAAAATGTATGTCAACAAATCTTCATCTGTTTTTGTTATTAATCCAGCTTTCTTTCTGGAATTTTCTATTTCAGGGTTCAAATCATCTGCAGGCCTGTGATCTATAACTTTTTCATCTCCTAAAGCCTTTTTCATGAGTTCTTTATTAACCTCTCCAGGCGCTTTCCCATATTTACCTTTTAAATAGTTTTTCACTTCATTAGTAATCATTTGATATCTTTTACCTGTTAGAACGTTTATTGTAGATTGAACTCCAACAATTTGGCTGGTAGGGGTTACAAGTGGGGGATATCCCAAGTCCTTTCTTACTTTAGGCACTTCTTCTAAGACTTCATCTAATCTATGTTCTGCTTTCTGAGATTTTAATTGGGACACAAGATTAGATAACATTCCACCTGGTATTTGAGAATCCAATATTTTTGCATTGATAGATGTCATCTTCATGTCTTGATCTTCGTGATTTTTTCTTACCTTCCAAAAATGGTCGTCTAATTCCAAAATAAATTTCGAATTCAAACCAAGGTCAAATGTTTCATTAAAAGGTTCTACTGGGGGTTGAGATGTTCCATTTGCAAAAGGACTTAAAGCTAAGTTTATGCCGTCTGCCCCTGCATCAATAGCAGCATAATATGTCATAGAAGCCAATCCAGTAGTATTATGCGAATGAACTTCTATGGGGATATCAAATTTCTCTTTCAATGACTTCACCAAATTGTACGCCTTTTTTGGTAATAACAATCCCGCCATATCTTTTATACAAAGTGAGTCCACGCCTCTATCAACTAATTTTTTAGCAAAGTCCACATAAAAATCAAGGTTATGAACAGGACTTTCGGTATAAGACATTGCTCCTTGGACTTCCATTCCGTATTTTTTTGAAAATTCAATTGATTTCTCTAAGTTTCTAATGTCATTTAAAGCATCAAAAATTCTAATAATGTCCATACCGTGTTCGGCTGTTTTTTTGATAAATAATTCCAAAACATCGTCTGGGTAATGTCTATATCCTAAAATATTTTGTCCTCTTAAAAGCATTTGTGTTTTTGTATTTTTTAACTTTGACTTTATAATATCTAACCTTGCCCATGGATCTTCATCAAGATATCTTATGCAGGAGTCGTAAGTCGCTCCTCCCCACACTTCCATAGCTTTATAACCTACTTGATCAAATTTTTCTAGTTGGTCTACAAATTCTTCCGTTTTCATCCTGGTAGCAATTAAAGATTGTTGTCCATCTCTTAATGTGGTATCAACAACATATGGTCTCATTAAGACACCTCCAAAATATTTAAGTACAATTATATTCTAACAAGATTTGTTTAAAAAACTAAGTAGATTTATTCATCTTTTGTAAACAAAAAATTAGAAAAAATCACAACTAAATTGAAAAAACTTATAATTCCTTTGATTATTAAATGTATATAATACTTATTAAAACTTTAAAATAAATATGGTAATATTAACTTATGATGAGGTGATTTACTTGAAGAATTTCCTTCTTTCTATTCTTTTTTTCTTTATAGGTTTACTGATAGGTGGATTTCTATTTTTCACCTTTGCTGCAATGACATGAAAAAGCCCCCTAATTAAAAATAATTAAGGGGCTTTTTTTAATTGTTATTGTTATAGTATTTTTGAAACATGTATAATATTGGGATACCTATCGCATAGGTAACTACCGCTTGCCCAACTCCTATCCAAATCACTGTTGGCCAATAGGGAACTTCATATAACTTTGATACATACAGAGAAACTCCAAATGCATTAACAAATATCGGTGGCAACGGGGCTAAATATTTTTTAGGCATTTTCCAAGTTAAAAAAGCTGCAATAAGAGTCAAAAAACTTCCAAACCAAATATCCCATGCGCCAAGACCTCCAATTATATTTGCAACCATTACTCCAACATACAGTCCTGGAATAAAAGCTGGGTTTAGAAACGGGAGAACTGTAAAGGCTTCTGAAATTCTAAATTGTACAGGTCCAAAGCTTAATGGCTGAAATAAAACTGTCAAAACAACATATATCCCAGCTACCAGCCCTGCTGAAACTAAATCTTTTGTCTTCATCAGACACCTCCATGTTTTTTTAGGCGGGTTCTGCGACCGCCAGAATATTCTCACATATTTAGTATATCTATTAACTCTTCTTTTGAAATTTTATTCATAATATTTTTATCTATATATTCATCGTATAAAGATTTCTTTTTGTTTTTAAGCTTCAGAATTTTCTCTTCTATTGAATTTTTAGTGATTAATTTATAAACAACTACATTCCTTTTTTGACCAATTCTATATACTCTATCAGTAGCTTGATCTTCAACCGCAGGGTTCCACCATGGGTCAAAGTGTATCACGTAATCTGCCCCAGTTATATTTAGGCCAACTCCAGCAGCCTTTAAACTCAAAAGCAAAACTTTTTTATCTGGTTTTTCATTAAATTTATTTATAATCTGAGTTCTATTTTTGCTTATACCATAGATATATGAATAATCAATATTTTGTTCTTGTAATATCTCTTTAATAATATCAAGCATGGTTACAAATTGTGAAAATATAACCACTTTATGATCAGTTTCATTAATCTCTTCCATGAACTCTCTTATGAACTCTATTTTTCCAGAAAGATATTTATAATTGTCAAATACCAATCTTGGGTGATTGGATATCTGTCTCAACCTTAACAAACCTTCTAATACAGAAAACGATTCGACTTCTTCTCTTTCAAATTTTGATCTTATTTCTGACAACATTTTTTTATACAACTTTTCTTGTTCTTCAGTCATATCGAGAAAAATATTCTCTTCTATTTTTTCAGGTAGATCATCTAACACATCTTCTTTTTTTCTTCTCAAAACAAAAGGTTTTATCATTTTTAGATATTTTTCTTTTTTGTCTTTCTCGTTTATTTCAGAAATAAACTTTGATTTATTCGGTAAATATCCTGGAAGTATGAATTCAAAGATACTGTGTAAATCAGCTAAAGAATTTTCCAAAGGAGTTCCAGATAAAGCTATTTTCATCTTGCCATCAAGCTTTTTTATAACTCTTGATGTTTTAGTCCAAGAATTTTTTATCACCTGTGCTTCATCAATAATTATGTAGTCATAATATTGATTTTGAATATTTTTAGAGTTAAGTATGTTTCCGTAACTGGATATGATTATATTTTCTCTAATATTTGCCCCTGAATTATATACTTGATAATTCAAATCAGAAAATTTATCTATTTCATCGGCCCAGTTATACACAAGTGATTTTGGACATATGATGATAACTTTTTCATCACCTTTTACTATATTTGCTAAAAAGGCAATTATTTGTACTGTCTTTCCCAACCCCATATCATCTGCAAGTATCCCAGATAATTGGTTATCATCCAAAAACCTCAAAAATTTATAACCTTCATATTGATAATGCCTCAATTCCCCATGAAAATTTTTAAGCTCATAATCTTCAATATTTTTAATCTGCTTAAGATCTTGCAGATAATCATAGGCTTCTCCTTCTATTATTTCAGAATTTTTTACAAGATCAGAAAATTTTAGATCCTTTTCATAGTAAAGCTTTCGCGCTATTTCTCTTATATTATCTGGTATTTCTACCAAGTCTCCGTTTTTGAACACTATATATTTGCCATTCTCAATTTGATCAATATATTCAAGAAGGTTGTTAAAACCAAAATAAAGCTCACCTGTGAAGAAATTGTCATTTTTGTATGTCATTAAATTAAAATCAGGCTTTTTAACTATGTTTATATTTTTTGAAAATCTTATTTCCAGGTTTAAACCATCTAATTGTTCTATCTTATCCAAAAAGTTTACGAAAGCATCTGGTTTTAAAAAAGTTTCTCCGTCATCATTAAATTCAATGTTAACTATATTTTTTATAGTTTCAAGTCTATTAGTGATTTTTTTTGAAACAAATTTCTTTTTTATTTCTCCAATGGAGTATTCAGAATTTCCGACTTTGACTTTTGTTATTAATTTAAACCCATCAATCAATTTGTAAACGTATAGAACAAACCTGTTTTCATTAACCAAAAAATTTATATCTTCATCGTTAGTCTTTATTTTTATACCTTTCTGAAAAATATTGTCTCTAAAATCATTTAAAAATTTTATCAAATCTTTTTTATCTAATATAAAATTCTCTATATTACTCAGATCAAAAAAATCTTTTAAATTTAGTATTCTGATAAATCCTTCTGAATCTTGGATTGCAATATCAGTTTCTGAATAAAAGTAATCAATGATTTCATAATCGTTAAACCCATCTGTAAACACCCATTTTAAAAGGTAATAATTCTCAAATTTATCTATAATAAGATTGAGATTAATGCTTTCACCAAAAACTATTCTACTCCCATCGTCAAAATAAATGTCTAAATCCTTTTCTTTCAAAAGTTCAAAAGATTTTAATTTATAATCTTCTGAACTTTTACTTCCCAATATTTGATAAATATCTTTATAAAAATAAGGATTTTTTTCTATACCTTTTATCCAATTAGAATCCAAAAAAATTTTTGATTTTATGTTTTTTAAGTATATTTCATCAATTGGAGATAATATTTCATAATCATTTTCAAATAATTCTTGATAAACTTTGTAACCCTCATCTTTTTTTGTTTTCATCTTTAACAAAACTGCTGTAAAATGTTCACAAACACCTATGTTCTCTTCAGAATAATTACAATCACATTCATATCTATAATCGTAAATACTAGAAACAAAGGCTTTCAAATGAAAGCCTTTGATAGTTGCTGTTATATTTAATTCACCATTATTTTCTTCAAGATCAAATTGTTCAAATTCATCATCGTTAAATATTTTTAAAGCTTTTTCATAAATTTCGTCACTGGCTTCATTGATGATAGAATTTGCAATAACTTCATAATTCTTATTCATTCTCATTTATTTTATCCATTTCTAAATATTCACTTATCTCTTTTATCAAATTTTCAAAAATTCTGCTATCTTTTTCAGATTGTAAAGATTCTAATACTTCCAAAAGTGTTGAATAAACATTAGAACCTTTATCGATATTCAAAGATTTTATATATTCATAAATCTCTTGGTAATACATTAATAATACCTCTTCCTCTGTTAAATCAAACTTATCCTTTATGACAGACTTAAAAAAATCAAAATCATTTTGAATTATCAGATTTAAAATTTCCAATTTAGTATGTAATATTTTTTCATATTCATCATTATAACTGTTCAAAAATTCAAGATAACTATCTATTGAATTTATTTCAGAATTTTCATATATTATATCTTTATAAAAATTTAGATAATTTGTTAATGTTGAGCTTGTAGATTCTTCAGTGATTTTTTGTATTTCAGAATAGTTTTTTTCGAAATATTCTTCTGGTAAATTAGATTGTAGTTCCTCAAGCTTATCTATTTTTTTAACATAACAATACTCCAAATCAGATAAAATATTAAAATATGAAATATACCACATTTCTGGAATTTTCTCGTCACCAAAAATCAAGTCAGAATAAAAATTCTTAATTTCTAAAAAGCTTTTTAGATTTTGATCTTCCATTTTATCAATTCTATCTTGAATTTTTAAAGGTTTATAAGTTAAAATGAAATCAAAATTATTGGGATACTGATCTTTCCATTTCTTAATTAAGCTATCTTCATAGTATTTAATTATCTCATCTTTTAACCCATAATTTATAAACTCATTTGGATCTAATATTTCTTCAATTGAAAAAAGCGAATTTTCATTATAGCATAAAGTGTAACCATTAAGTCTTGAAGATTTAAAATCTTTAAAATTATTTAAATCATTTTTCTCATAAACAATATAATGGTTTATTGGTGTAGAAGCTAATGTTTCTTTGAAAAATAATTCTGTAGGTGTTGCTGGGATAGTTATTTGGTACTGTTCTACGTAAAAAACATCAAATTCTTCTAAAAGTTCATTTCGATGATTATCTATAAAATCTTCAAAATCATTTTCAATTTTAAGTTGATTTCTTAACATTTCTTCTAATTTTATCTTTCTGCCCAGGATTTCAGAGACATTATTTTTAATATCTTTTTTATCTATATTTTGAATATCAGACACATTCGTAGAATCTATCGTCAAACCTTTATCTGATATATATTTTTTCTTAATTTCTAATTCAATAAGTGATACTATAGAATCATATAAATAATCAGGCTGTGAAAAAAATAAATTTATAACATTTTCTTTCTTCATTTCATTAAAAATATTATAAAAAGTCAAAGAATAGGCATCTTCTTCTAAAATAGAATAGTCTTCAAGCATTTTCCCATTTTTTGTTGTTAAAATGGCAATTTCGTTTGTAAAAGTCAAAACCCCTAATAAAATAATAAGTATAACAAATACAAGATTCTTCATTAGAATCCTCCTTAATTTAATAATCAAGATAATTGTATCATAAAAACGTATAAAATTAATTATCTCCAGTAAATATTAATCTAACTTTTTTATAATAAAAGAATAAGTAAATATTTTAAACTTGATTTAATTAAAATATTATGATATAATTTTTGAGAAATTGAATAGAAAAAAATACCTATTCGAGGGCTTAACTGCCCTCGAAATTTGTTATAAGGGGGAAACAGAATGAGCGAAGACTTCAGGGATAAGATTATAAAAAAATCTGAAGAAATAGCTAAATCCTTAGGATTAGAACTTTTCGAAATAAATATAACTGGCCCGAAAAGGAAAAAGAATATCGAAATTACAATCGACCATCCAAAAGAAAGCGTTTCCATAGAAATGTGTGAAAAGTTCTCAAGAGAAATAGAACCTTGGTTTGATAGCATAGATATTCCTTTTAAAAGCTATAACCTTATAGTAAGTTCTCCAGGAATCGATAGAGCTTTAAGAGGACTAAAAGACTATAAGAGATTTAAAAACAGACTTGCTAAATTTATTTTAAGCGAAAGAATTGAAAACAGAACCGTTTTTATCGGTCATATAAAAGATGCCGATGAAGAAAGAGTTATAGTTCATGAAAGAGATTCAAAAAAAGATTTTGAAATACCGATAAATACAATAAAAAAAGCAAATTTAGAAATAGATCTATAAGGTGGTGAAAAAATGAATATAAACTTACTCGAAGCTTTGGATACTTTTGAAAGAGAAAAAGGAATTAGTAGAGATGTCTTATTAGATATTATTAAAAAATCAATCAAAAGTGCTTATAAGAAAAATTATGGAACTAAAAATGTAGAAGTTGAAATGGACGATAAACTATCTAAGTTAAATGTTTATCAAGTATGGCATGTTGTGGAAGAAGTAGAAGACGAACATGAAGAAATATCCTTAGAAGAAGCAAAACAAATTGATCATAAAGCCCAATTAGGTGGAATAATAAGAAAAAAAATAAATTTAAAAAAAGATTTTAAAAGAATAGCTGCTCAAACTGCAAAACAAGTTATTCTTCAAAATATTAAAGAATTAGAGAAAAAAGCTTTATATGAAAAGTACGTTTCTTTAAAAGACAAAATAACAAATGCCGAAATAATAAAAGTAAATCCTAATTTTGCAGAGATTAGAATAGGAAAATTAGAAACAAAATTACCAGATAAAGAAATGATCCCTGGAGAAAAATTAAATGCTGGAGATCTTGTAAAAGTACATGTAAAAGATATACAACAAACTACAAAAGGACCCAAAATCTTAGTTACTCGAGTAACTGCAGAATTGGTAGAAGACCTTCTAAGATCAATTGTTCCAGAAATTGGAGAAGGATTAGTAGATATAGTAAAAATATACAGAGAACCAGGAATAAGAACAAAAGTAGCTGTAAAAAGCAATGATCCTGATATTGATGCTGTTGGAGCGTGTATAGGTGAAAATAGTATGAGGATTAATGAATTAATATCTGAACTAAAAGTAGAAAAAGTTGATATCATAAACTACTCTGAAGATCCAGAACAATTTATCAAAAATGCTTTAGCACCAGCTGAAGTGAAAAAAATAATAATAAATGAAAAAGAAAACCATGCAACAGTGTATGTTCCAGAAACACAATTTTCCTTAGCAATTGGAAAAGGTGGTCAAACAGCAAGAACAGCCGCTAAAATTACTGGGTGGAAAATTGATATTCATACACTATAGAAATAACCTTCTAATTCATACATTTATAATATTATATAAACATGATATATATATTCAAGTGATACCATTATTTAGTATATAATATTATTAAGCTTAACTAACTTTTAGGAGGTAACCTCATGACCCATGAAGATATTTTAAAAACTACTCTTAAGAATAGAAAACAAAGGATGACTGCTCAAAGAGAACTTATTTTGAAAACTTTTATGGAATCCAATGGCAAATTAATGAGTGTAGATGAAGTTTTTCAAGAAATAAAAAACAAAAGATCACAAAGAACTAGCAAAATGACAGTAAAAAGATCTATAGATTTATTAGTAGAATTAAAACTTTTAAGGGAAATAAAATTTGAAAATTCGGATACGAAATATGAATTTATAAGAAAAGAAGACGAACAAGATGCAGTTATGATTTGTTTAAGATGTAACAAAGCAAAAAACATCAAAATAAAGAAAAAAAAGCTCATGGAAATAATAAACGAAGATATCTCTAATTTTAGAGTAAAAAATATCTCTTTAAAAATAACCGGTTATTGCGAAGATTGTTTAACAGACAGTATAAAAGAAGATTGACATAAGTCAATCTTCTTTTTTTGTTTTCTTCTTTCTATCATTTCTCCAAGAAGTTAATAACCCTACTATAAACCCTCCAATGGTTGTTAACAGCAATAAAATTATCAAGGATATTTCACCTTTAAACCACAAAAAATTAGTCTGTACTTTATTAGTATTTTGTATAATGAGCAAAAGCAATAAAATACTGACAATTAAAATAACCGTTATTTTAAATTTTTGCATAATTACACCCCCTTATCTTCAATTATACCAGATTTAGAAATCAGAGATTTCTGTTGTTAGTTGTTGGTTGTTGGTTGTTAGTTGTTAGTTGTTGGTTGTTAGTTGTTGGTTGTTAGTTGTTGGTTGTTGGTTGTTAGTTGTTGGCTGTTGGTTGTTGGTTGTTAGTTGTTAGTTGTTGGTTGTTAGTTGTAAGTTGTTAGTTGTTGGTTGTTGGTTGTTGGTTGTTAGTTGTTGGTAAAAAAGCTGAAAGCCTACTTGCTAAAAGCTAAAACCCTAAACACCCCGCAAAAAGCAGCACCCCTCTTAAACATTAAGAGGGGAATTTTTATCAACAAACAACAAAAAAGAGTCAACCTTGTGGGTTGACTCTTGAAGTATTGAAGGGGCGAAACCTACTCTTGCACACAATAAGTGTACTACCATCGGCATGAGTTGGCTTAACGGCCAGGTTCGGAATGGATCTGGGTGTGTCCCATCTCATTATCCTCACCCCTAATAACTAACTCACTAGTGCATAATTGTCCAAAGCCTCGGGCTATTAGTATCGCTCAGCTCAATACATCACTGCACTTACACTTGCGACCTATCAATGTCCTGTTCTCGAACTGCCCTTAACTCTTTCGAGCGGGAAATCTTATCTCGAGGTCCGCTTCCCG